>NZSI01000064.1 GCA_002696685.1 Chloroflexota bacterium
TATGGCCTCATGATAGGGCCTACTGAAATTTCGGATGCTATGAATATATTTACTAATCAGGGCTTCATGGATCGTGCATCAGCATATTGGTGTTTGAGAAGTTTGTTTGTGAACAGATTTCCAGAAATTAATATGTTTGATCAAGCATTTCGAAGATTCTGGACGTTTGAATATTTTGATAGTAGGGAAGTGCAGGAATATAAATCTGACATATTTACCGGAGGTAAGAAATTTAGCAGGCGAAGGACTGAAACGGTACTTCCCGAGCATGATCCTTCTTCTGGTAATGTGCTTTTCCAACCCAATCCTGTTGGTGCTAGTTCAAGAAAATCGGAAGAATATAGGGATGTTAGCCACTTGGCAGAAATTAACTCCGAGGAAGTTTCTAGAATAGCTTCAAATTTTGTGCGTTCACTTGCTGATAAACCAGGTCGGAGATATCAAAGCACTCGCCATGGAACGAAAATAGATTTGAGGCGACTTCTCAGGGAAAGTTTTAGGGCGGGAGGTGAGCCATGGAGGATACCTCTGAAATCACGTAAGCCTAGATTGCCTAATGTTGTTTTTATGTTAGATGTTAGCGGGTCAATGGATAAGCACTCTCGCAATTTGCTTCATTTAGCTTATGAAACCTGCAGAAAGACTAGTCAGGTTAAGGTGTTTGTGTTTAGTACCGATGTTAGCGAAGTGACTAGGGAAATGAAATCTAATACCATGGCAGAGGCTCTTACCAAAATAAGTGGGAAGGTAGCGCATTGGTCGGGTGGGACGAGAATAGGAGACTGTCTGACGCAACTTTCGACAGAGTTCAGCTTCGTACTCAATAGGTACACTACATTTGTTTTAATGAGCGACGGTTGGGATACTGGTGATCCTGAAGATGTAAGTCGTAAGCTGTCAGTTATAAAGAGGACAGTAAAAAAGTTGGTTTGGCTAAACCCACTTATAGGATCCGGTGATTATGAACAAGCTACCCGAACGTTGGAGGCGTCAGTTCCATTCGTTGACGTTTTTGCTTCTTCCAGAAATATAAACGAGCTTAAAAAACTACCAGCCTTGATTGTTTAGACCGAGTATTTGGAAACTGCGTAATGGTCTAGCTCCAGTCCAAGTCCTGGTTTGTCATGAAATGGAGTCCACGACCCATTTTTCTGCTTTGGAAATTCTGTGTACCATATCGAATCTCCCTCCAAGGCTACGTTCATGTATTCAACCACCTTGAGGTTAGGTGTCGCGCAGGCCACATGAAGGTGAGCAAGCTGTAGTGCATGTGGAGCCACAGGTAAATTAAAGGCATGGGCGAGGTGTGCCACTTTTAGCCATTCAGTTACTCCACCCACTCTTCCTATATCTGGTTGGACTATGTCGGCGGCACCTCTTTCTATTAATTCACGAAAACCATATTTCGTGTATTCGTGTTCGCCGGTGGCGATCGGTATTGAAGTCGCTTTAGCTATTTCGGCCATGCCCTCGATATCATCGGGTATTAAAGGCTCTTCAAGCCAGCCAACTTGGTATTGTTCGAACTCTTTAGCCATGTATATTGATTGTTTGCGGTAGTAGCCATTATTGGCGTCAATGTAGATTGCAACATCGTCTCCTACTGCTTTTCTAACCGCCTCCACCCTTTGTATGTCTTCCCTTTCTGATTGTCCAAAATCTTTTCCAACTTTCATTTTTACTTTTGGAATACCAGATTCAACGTAGTCTGTCATTTCTTTTACCAATTCTTGTTCGGAGAAATTGGTCCACCCTCCACTTCCATAAATTGGTACAGAATCTGTGTAAGCTCCGAGAAATTTATAGAGGGGCAAATTTACTGATTTTGCTTTGAGGTCCCAGAGTCCTATATCAACTGCCGAAATTGCACAGAATGCTATTCCTTTTCTGCCGTATCCCCTGACTGCCCAGTACATTTCGGCCCACAATTTTTCGATGTCAAGAGGATCTTTCCCTATCAGGAGATTTTTCAGTGCGTTCTCTATCACATCCTTGGTGCCCGGAGAAAGATAGGTCATTCCGAGGCCTTCGATACCCTCGTCTGTGTAGATATGTACGAACAGTTGGCCTCTTCCGGATTCCTCCTTAGTGGGGGGAGGAATAGTTGCGTCTTGTATTGGTTTTCCGTGGGGGTAGTATAGTGATGTAGTCTCTATATTTACTATTTTCATATCTTATTCCGCCTGCTCTGTTGCTAAAATCAATTTATTACCATGAAAGTATTTGTTCAGAGTCAATTTTGCCAGCATCGATTTTAATTCCCATTCCAGGATTATTAAGCCGGGATACCTCTATTTCACCATTGATCGGAATCAATGGGTCTTCGAGGAAGAATTGATGGACTTGATTCCACTTGATTAAATGTTCTTGGATCGGGCACACGGAAGGGGTCTGTGAAGCAATTAGATGTGCGGTAGCCTGCGCAGAATGTCCATGTGGAATAACCGGCATATCGAAAGTGGATGCNAAAGCACAAATTTTGACTAGTTCACTAATGCCACCAGCCCAGTAAATATCTGGTTGAAGGTAATCCATNGCCTTTTTTTCTACNATTTGCCGGAANCCCCANCTCGTGTATTCGTGTTCTCCACCTGATATCGAAATTGGAGAGTTACGCTGCAATTCNACGTAACTGTCTATNTTGTCAGCTAATACAGGCTCTTCTATCCACTTNAGATCANATTTTTCTATTTGNTTTGCGACNTTTAANGTGTAAGGTANGTCCCAACTGCTCCAAGCGTCCATCATTATGTCCACGTNCTNTCCTGCTCCATCNCGCAGTGCTTCCACNAAATNCACATTGGCTTGCATNCCNTCTTTNCCNCTACCNGGGCCATNTCGGAAGAACCATTTNGTGGCNTTATANCCCTGTCCGACGATNTCCTTNATGCGNTNATGGGCTNNTTGAGGTTCTACNGAAAATTGAAGGCANCTNGCGTATGCCTGNATGGTTTCTCGNGTTGGTCCACCNAGAAGNGAATATACNGGTCTATTAAAGGCNTTTCCTTTCAAATCCCANAGNGCGCAATCTACTACACTTATCGCCATCATNGTTTCNCCTTTACGACCATGTATGCTNTGCCTGTACATTTGGTCCCAAAGCNTTTCGATAGCAAGGGGATCTTGNCCAACCAAAATNGGGCTNAGTTGTGTCTGGATTANAAANGCTTCAAGCANNGAAAAAGGNCCAGANAAGCCTGTAATCNCGTCGTCAGTANNNATTTCCAAAAAATTAGANGTCATCNAATANCGNCCATTNCTGATTCGNNCCATNTCATTATTNNGGTNTCTGTGCTCTGGGTAGATATCTANNGGNCTGACAAGNCNCTCTTCCCAGAANGGNTCCTCGTGNTCCATCACTCCGTGNAATTNGCGNATTNTTGTTNCNGTGATCTTCATTAAGTNTTTCCTNTGTANAGTNGCNGNGNNCTACATTTCGTCAGGNGCNGTCATACTCATTAGNTNNAGGCATCTTCCNAGGACNAATCGAGNAGCGTCCACNAGAAGTANNCNTGCTTTTGTTGTNGGGAGATCAGATTTTTTCGAGGATANAACCCTGCAATTTTGATAAAACGTGTGAAATGCCGTTGCTAATTCCATNGAATAATAAGGAAGGTGGTGCGCTTCNAAATTCTCNACAGATGTTTCAATAACATCTGGTAATTCNAGCATTTTATTAATTAGTGAAAGCTCTGTNGGATCACCCAAAATGGATACATCGCCGTCACTGAATTCTATGTCTCTTTCTTTGGCTAACNTTAGTATGCTACAGATCCTGGCATGTCCATATTGGACGTAGTAAACGGGATTTTCAGACGATTGCTTTTTGGCTAAATCCAGGTCAAATTCCAGCTGACTCTCATTCGATCTTGAAAGGAATAAAAAACGACACGCATCNGCGCCTATCTCGTTCACGAGGTCTATTAGCGGGATTACGTTACCTTTTCTTTTTGAAAGTTTTTCAGACGTTTCTCCTTTTTTAAATCGGACCATTTGTACCACTATTATTTTCAGTTTTTTCGAATCGATTCCCAAGGCATCGAGAGCCGATCGTAGCCGACCGATCTGTCCTTGATGGTCTGCTCCCCAAACATCGATTACTTCAGTGAAATTTCGTTGATCGAACTTGTTGTAATGGTAGGCAATGTCTGAGGCGAAATATGTTGGGGTTCCAGAAGTTCTTATTAGAACGTTGTCTTTATCTTCACCTAGTTTCGTTGATTCTAACCACGTAGCTCCATCTCTGTCTGTAGTGAACCCCTTGTCGTTTAATAACNGCATGCAGGTTTCAAATTCTCCCTGAGTGTAGAGACTTGTTTCACTAAACCACTCGTCAAATTTGATCCGTAAGGATTCTAGGTCCTCCTTGATTCCGTCTATCATTTTCGGGATACCTTTTGTACCTATTGATTCTTCGGCTTCATCTTCATCGAGTCGAAGATATCTGTCACCCTCGTCATCCCANACAGATTTGGCTACNTCTATTATGTCTTCGCCTGGGTATGCGTCTTCCGGCAGATCTATTTCCAGTCCAGCTATTTGTTTGTATCTAGTCAGCAATGATTTATTGAATTTGTCGATCTGATTACCGGCNTCGTTTAAATAGTATTCTTCCTCTACCGTATGTCCTGCAGCTTTTAATAGCTTAGCTAGGGCACTTCCTATAACCGCTCCACGTGCATGGGCAATGTGCAGGCGTCCAGTTGGATTTGCGCTCACATATTCAATCTGGATCTTCTTTTTTTCCTCCACATATAAATTCCCAAACGAGTTCTTTAAATCCCGAATTTGATGGATTTGTGATAGCAACCATTTAGAGTCGAGCCTCAAGTTCACAAAACCTGGCGGAGCAAGCTGGGATTCCCCAATGATTCCTTGCTCAGGTATATATTTCGATAATATTTTGCCTATGGCCATAGGGCTCATCTTCATCTCTCTCGCTAATTTTAGTGGGAGACTTGAAGCAAAATCACCATGGTGGGTGTTTTGAGGACGTTCTATTGCCGCATCCGAAACTTGGGTTGGAGGTAATTCGCCGTTTTCTATTGCCGAATCAAGGGCCTGCAATAGGTTGCCGTTTAATATTTCTGACGCTTTTATCAACAAGAAACTCCGTAGATAACCGACTCAATGGGAGTAGGAACCATGTGAGTACTCAATCGGTTCCCAGTGTTACGTGGTTAAACTCTCACATTGATCATACTTTTTCCATTCGGTTGTACAATTTTGCCAACTACTGAAGTAGCGCCAACCTTCTTTTCAGAAAGCTTCTTTAATAGAGGTTCTAATTTGGGCTCTGGAACAGATATCAAAAGCCCTCCCGAGGTCTGAGCGTCACACAGTAGAAGTTTGTCATCATTAGAGATTCCCTCTCCCCATGACACTGCGTTCTCTACCGACTCCAAATTTCTTAATGTACCGCCCGGGACAATACTATTCGAAAGTAGGTCTTTGGTCCCATCAATAACAGGGATTGATGATAACTGTATTTCTGCCGATGTGCCGGAGCCTTCAACCATCTCATTTAAATGGCCAATCAGTCCAAATCCAGTTATATCAGAGCAGGCATTAACTCCAACCTCGACCATCACCTCAGCAGCATCTTTATTAAGAGATGCCATAATGGATATTGCTTCATCCATAACGCTTTTAGGAGCTACACCTTGCTTTCCCGCAGTTGTAATTATCCCAGTTCCAATAGGCTTTGTTAGAACGAGCCAGTCGCCCGGCTGAGATGTTGCATTACTAACTTGTGCACCGGGACGTACTAGACCAGTTACAGACAAACCATATTTTGGTTCCTCATCTGCTACCGTATGTCCTCCAGCAATGACTATTCCAGCCTCCAGAGCCTTGTTAGCCCCACCTTTAAGGATTTGGGTCAAAATTGAGATGTCCAAGTCTGCAGGAAAACCCACGATGTTCAATGCTGCTATAGGTTCGGCACCCATTGCGTATACATCAGATAATGAGTTGGCTGCTGCAATCTCTCCAAAGACATATGGGTCATCCACAATAGGTGGGAAGAAGTCGACGGTCATGACTACTGCTATATCTTTTGAAAGCCTGTAGACAGCAGCATCATCATGTGTAGACGTACCAACCAATAGGTCTGGGTGGGACATATCAGGTAGCTGTCGCAACACGTGCGACAGGTCTTTAGGACTTAGCTTGGATGCTCAACCGGCACATGAAGCTAAGCTAGTAAGCTTTATGTCTGTGTGGGAGTGTTTTGTAGACATTTTTTACCTCGGGAATCAACCTATTTTGTGACCATTTGGAGCTGAGGCTGTGAGATTGACATCACCAGCAAGATAAACAGCTAATCCTTGTTTTGTGTGAATCTTTCCATCTTCTATAACCACGTTACCACGCTGCAAAGAAAAAACTGGTTTACCCAAGATTTCCTTTCCCTCAAACATAGTAAAATCGGCCTCGCAATGTTGTAGGTCCGCTGAGAGGGTGTGCTGTATCGTGGGGTCGAATAATACTATGTCTGCATCTGACCCAACAGATATAGTTCCTTTCCTAGGATAGATACCAAATATCTTGGCTGGATTTTCACACATAACCTCAACTAACTTATTCACGGTGATTCTGCCCTTATTTACCCCCTCCTCATATACAACCGGAAGCATTTGTTCAGTCCAATTACCTCCGAAACTAGCATCAAAAATACTGGAGTGAGCGTCGATATGATCTAGCTCTCTAATCGTACCTGTACTACGGCCGCCCGAATATTTTTGTGATTTATTGAATCCACAGAAGTCACTTGCTACCGTATCCACGACACCAGATTTTATCCCTCCCCACATTGCCTCATTGTCTTCTGGAGATCTCAGCGGAGGGCCAATTTTAGCCAGTGCTCCATGATCCAATACCATTTGGTTTGTCAAATCTAGATACTGTGGACATGTCTCACCAAAAATAGAAAGTCCTTCCTCCTTGTAGCGGTCGATCACAGCTAGAACTTCCCTAGCGCTTAAATGGACAACATATAGTGGGCAGTCCGTTACAGTAGCGTATGTCGCAGCTCTATTGGCGGCCTCCACTTCTAAAATGCGAGGCTGAGATTTGGCGTAATATTCCCTTCCTGTTTTTCCCGCTTCAATGAAAGCCTCTGTCAGGTAATCGATGCAGTATCCATTTTCTGCATGAACCATCA
>NZSI01000065.1 GCA_002696685.1 Chloroflexota bacterium
TGACTCTTAATCAGTAGGTTCCCGGTTCGAGTCCGGGGCGGGTCACCAGGTCCCATTCGTCTTCTTCTTTTGGTAGACTAGCAAGACAGCTAAATATTCGTATCGAGCGATAGGCGAGGTCCTCAGACCACCGCATGACCAAGTCAGCCACCAAAATGATCGTATATGTAGCCAGTTCAATTTCGGTTCATGAATTTTACAAAATGTTCACAAACTCCTCCCTATAAATTTGTAAAATAACTTTTANCATTGCAAAAANGTCCTAATTTTATTAGGTTATGTTATTAAATGTTTAAATCACAAAATTGAGGTGCATATCATGGCATTTAAAGCAGAATATATTTGGATTGATGGAACAGAGCCATCCCCTTCATTAAGATCTAAAACCAGGGTATTACCTGATGGGGCAGATCTTCCAATTTGGGGATTTGATGGATCCAGTACCAACCAGGCACCAGGAGAAAACTCGGACTGTGTCCTACGTCCTGTTTTTTCATGCCCTGATCCAATTTCAGGCGGAGACAACAAACTCGTTATGTGTGAGGTTCTATTACCTGATATGTCTCCACATCCGACAAACAACAGGGCGGCCTGCGCGGAAGTCGCATCAAAATTTGAGGCTCATGAGTCTTGGTTTGGCATTGAACAGGAATTTACATTATTTGAAGCAGATGGGAAACAACCTATTGGATTCCCTGATGGGGGATTNCCTGAAGCCCAGGGCCCATACTATTGTAGTGTCGGCGCAAATTATAACTTTGGAAGAGAGGTCTCAGAAGCGCATGCAACAGCTTGTATCGATGCAGGTATAGGCATTGCGGGGACTAATGCCGAAGTGATGCCTGGCCAATGGGAATTTCAGGTTGGACCCCTTGGCCCCTTAGAGGTTTCTGATCAGTTGTGGCTCGCAAGATGGTTGCTACATAGAGTGGCTGAAGAATTCGATGTTGTTGTATCAATTGATCCAAAACCAGTGTCAGGTGACTGGAATGGTGCAGGCTGTCACACAAATTTTTCGACAAAAGCAATGCGGGAATCTTACCAGCCAATCATCGATGCCTGTGAAGCAATCGGGAAAAACATAAATGAGCATATTGCCAATTATGGTGCCGGAAATGAAAAAAGATTGACTGGCCTCCATGAAACACAACGAATTGATCAGTTTAGTTATGGCGTTTCCGATAGAGGTGCCTCGATTAGAATTCCTTGGCAAGTTGAAGTTGATCAAAAAGGATATCTTGAAGATCGCCGACCTGCCTCAAACATGGACCCTTACCTCGTAACGAAATTACTAATTCAAACAACTTGTGGATAGAAATCTGCGACTGAGGCCGCGATTAAAATTGTGGCCTCAGTAGTGACGACATGGGAAAATCCANTTGATTTAGTGATAGGTTTTTACCAAATTAAGGGTCTTATTACCGAATTCCTTAACTTATCTTTTTAGATATTTCTATGCTACGCCACCAAGTGGAATCAATATCTTATTTTCTATACTGAGAGTCCTTAATTCTTGATCAAAACCTTGAACAAAAAACGCTGTAAATCGGAATCATTACTGACTATCTCCAAAACCGCTGTTATCGGAACTTAGGATCCCGCTGCTTGTTAGAAGGAAAAGATCAAGAGAGGCGGNNTGAGCCAGAAATAAAATCATCTTTTGAAATATGGGGCACAATATGGCCCGAATACAGACATTTCGTTAAGTCGTAAATTGGAAAACAGGCCGATGCCACCCCAAAAAACCATTCTTTTTCTGGACCCTTACTTCGAGGTGACTTGACGACTCTCAATCAGNGNATCACTGTTCAAGTNGTTGACGGGTCACCAATCNTGGCATGATCTCTTAATTTCCCCGTCATTATTTATTTAACGAGCGCTTGGTCTTACACGAAGTATCTTGCATCTTTACGTCTTTCTATTAGGTAAAGGTTAGGGGACAATAGAAGATAGTAATCTGATTCGTTATTGTGGGTAAACACAACGACGGGTATTCCAGTACATCAATAAATACTTTAGCGGGAAAAATATGTCTGAAATCGTAATTTCAACTGAGAATTTGCATAAATTTTATGGNGCGAGGGATCAAAAAGTTCATGCTTTGAATGGGGTCGATATTTCAATTGAGGAAGGTGAAGTAGTCGGAATAATGGGGCCTAGTGGGTGTGGTAAGACAACCTTGCTTAATTGCTTGTCGGGCCTGGATTCAATTGATGACGGGAATATATTGATTCAAGGCCAGACCCTTACAGATCTCAATGATGACCAATTAAGTGAATTGAGAGCTAAAAAGATGGGTTTCGTTTTCCAAACCTACAATCTTCTTCCCGTGCTCACTGCGGTCGAGAATGTCGAACTTCCTTTGCTAGTCTCAGGATTTTCCGGGAAGGAAGCCAGGGAGAAAGCCCTTGGAAAGTTGGCAGAAGTGGAGTTAGAAGACTGGCAACATCACTTGCCAGGCGAATTGTCTGGTGGTGAACGTCAGAGAGTTACCCTTGCGAGGGCTCTAGTGAATGAACCTGCAATTGTTTGGGCCGATGAACCAACAGGGAACCTGGACAGTGAAAACGAGCGACTNATCATGGATCTTTTGACTCGTCTAAACAAGTTAAACAACCAGACTTTTGTCATTGTCACACACTCTGAATATGTTGGCGGCAGGACGGACAGAATAATTCAAATGAAAGATGGTGAAGTAGTTTAATAATGGAAAAAGTGTTCGGACTTCCAGCAACTGGATTGGCTACAGTAATGGGGGTTCTTCTTATACTAATATTTTTGGTCCTCGTTGTTGCTGCTTCCAGAAGATTTATTCTGGTAAAAATGGGGGGACGAAATATTCCGAGAAGAAAGGGCCAAAGTATTCTCATTGTTATAGGGCTCATGCTGAGTTCCGCCATCATTGCCACTTCACTAGGCATTGGAGATACAGTAAGGCATTCGGTAAGAGCTGTAACCTTAGACGCCTTGGGTCCAACAGACCAAATTATTAAGGGACCCGGAAAACAATACNTGGGTGAGGAATACTTCGATTATTCCAGCTTCACTAATATTNAAAACATCGCCNGCCAAAACCCAGACATAAGGGCTTTGGTCCCGCTGATTGAAATTTCACTCCCCGCTTCCAACGATCAAGAAGATTTGGCTGAAAATCGAGTAAGAGTGAGGGGTATAGACGGTAGGTATTCCGANAATTTCGGTAGTTTAANAAATCTTGATGGGGAAACCGTATTTATAAATTCTCTACAACCTGACGGCATCTATATCAACTCGAAACTGAATGGCTTATTGGAGATTAATACTGGTGACCCTATCACGGTATACACACGCTCCGGCAAAGCGCAATTTACTGTCATGGATATTTTGCAGGGTGGTGGATTGGCTGGAGGGGNAACGAACCCCTATATGTTATTTAGTTTGGATTCTTTGCAGCGACTTTTGGAAAAGGAAGACCTTATTACCAGTATTTTCGTGTCTAACAAGGGAACTGGAGAGGAAAGCTTAAACCTTTCTACCGATGTCGCTGATTTCCTGCGGTCGGAACTAACAGACGAGCAAGTGGCTCAACAGATATTTCAATTGCTTCAACGAACAGATATTCCTGGATTACTGATAGAGGAATCCGAGAATGTNGCCAAGACTGACAAGGATTTATCGGCAAGCCTCAATCAATTGGCTGCAGATTTGTCGTCAAATAAATTTGGGCAAGATTTTATTAAGGAGATTAGCGGTTACCAGACTCAATTAGCAGTGACCGGTGTATTGGATAAATCAGGGTTCGCGGATGAGTCCAGAGAAATGCTTGGTCTCTCATCTTCATTGACTATCCTGAGAGTTGATCAATCTAAAAGCGACGGCATCAAGCTAGCTGAAACCGTTGCTGGGGGCGTGACCACTATCTTCTCCATATTCGGATCTTTTTCGATTATGGTAGGGATGCTCTTGATTTTTCTCGTTTTNGTGTTGCTGGCAGCTGCTAGATCTACGGAGNTGGGTATGGCAAGGGCCGTGGGTTTGAAACGACGGGACCTAGTGCAGTTATTTACCTTCGAGGGAACGATATATGCTTTCCTGGCAAGCATCGTGGGAACTGCTGTCGGAGTGGCTCTTAGCTTTGGGCTCGTACTTATCCTTCAGGATTTGATTGACACTGACGATTTCTCAATAAAACCATATTATTCTGGAATCTCTTTATTGATATCCTTCTCGAGTGGACTAATATTAACCTTCCTTACGGTTGTTTTTTCTGCCTACAGAGCCAGTAATCTAAACATAGTTGTAGCGATTCGGGGGCTGAGAGACGAATTTGTTCAAAAGGCTCCCCAACCCACTAGAAAAAAAATCATCGACTTTGCATGGGCTCTCATTTTCCCGGTGAGACAATTGAGACGTATTGTCGGTGGACGTGATGCCAAGTTAAGAAACTTTCTATTATTGCTGGCATTTCCAATTGTTTGGCCTATAAGTATTGTTACGTCCTTATTTACTTTGTCTGGAAAACACTCCTACGTTTTGCTCGGAGTTTTGTCTGTCGCTCTCTTAGTGTCAGGAATACTCACGGAGANCGGCGCTAATTTCTTTATTGGATTGACTGGGACCGTTCTCGCTGTAGGTTTGTTTGTGAGATTTATCGCTTCCAGGTTTTTAAACGATTCGGAATCTGTGAATCAGTTGGGNGGGACTTTCGAGGGAGGTCTCGTCCTATTGGCCAACTCATTGCCTTTTGATTTCTTTGAAATTTGGACGGGTGAACTTTCTGAACCCGGCCCATGGTTTTGGCCTGTGGGGGGTGCAATATCCACTGCTGCTGCTGTCTGGCTACTTATGTCCAATACAAAGATTTTGATAGCTATATTAAACCTAATGCTTTCGAGATTTTCTGGTCTTCGGGCTGTGACAAAGACCGCTATAAGTTATCCAATGGCTGCCAAGTTTAGGACCGGGTTAACTGTTGCCATGTTCGCTTTGATTATATTTACCTTAATGATTTTTTCTGTACTNAACGGTATAGGGGACATAACTTCAGAGCAGCCGGAGAGGGTTACAGGTGGATACGATATTAAAGGCTCCATAAATCGGGAACTCCCAATTGTAGGTGACATAAGAGATTCCTTGAATATGTCGGATTTTACTGTTGTAGCTGGAGCATCAAATATTCCGATCGAAGTTAGGGAATTTGAGGGCGAAAACAATACATTTAAAACTTCTAAACTCGTCTCACTAGAGAACGATTTTTTCGAGACAACTAAATGGAGGATGGCCCATTTCGATCCAGAATACGGATCGACAGATGAAGAAATATGGGGGAAGTTGCGGGAAAATCCAGATCTAGTAGTAGCGAATTATTCTGTTATTCCTTCCGGAGATCCCTTCGGTCCCCCCGATCGCAGCTTTAAAACTTCATATTTGAATCCCGGGGATCTGATCGAATTCGAGTCTTTTGCAGTGGAAATTAAGGAAAGGAAAACAGCAGTTGAACCAAGTCGATTAACCGTTATAGGAATCGTGGAACGCCTTGCATCCGGAAGGGGCTGGGGCGCCGACTCTGCCACATTTTATTCATCGAACTCTCTGGCTTCAAAGATAACAAAAGAGAAAATTCCCCTAGACGTCTTCTATTTCTCTCTCAAGAACAAGGATGATGTTTCGACCTACACGCAAAAATTGGAGAAAATCTTTTTGGCGAATTCAATGGATGCTAAAAATCTTCTGCAAATATTAGAGGACGAGAATGCCACCGGTGATGCTTTTAATAAGCTCTTTCAGGGCTTTAGTGGTTTGGGN
The DNA here is from genome assembly GCA_002696685.1 of Chloroflexota bacterium. The sequence goes on from NZSI01000065.1 coordinate 5,785, forward strand.
TTGGTTGTTGGGGTGGCCGCTATAGGGGTGCTGTCTGTTCGGGCTGTTGTTGAAAGAAGACAGTCTATTGGTGTTCTACGGGCTATTGGTTTTAGATCCAGCATGATAAGGGCTCAATTTTTGATCGAGTCATCCTTTATTACACTTCTTGGGATTGTAGTGGGAATATTTCTTGGAATTTTACAGTCATGGCTGATTTTCCTAGAGATATCTAAGGAGCTTGAAGGTGCAAAATTCGTTGTGCCGATTGCAGATGTGGGAGTATTAATAGGCTTTACCATTTTGGCTTCCATTTTAGCCAGTGTCATACCGGCCAACCAGGCTAGTAAGACTTATCCTGCGGAGGCATTAAGATACGAGTAGGTATCGATTTGACTTAAGTGATTCACTGTCTCGAGAGTAGGATGTATCACTTTTTTCTGTATGGATACGCTACATATCGAAAACATTAATTTATTCGAACCAAATATAGAAACGCTGGTTCAAATAAATTTTTGGATTCTATAGCTTGAGGATACCCTCGCTAATCAACACACTGTTCCCACCAATCCAAGTGCCACTTACCTGTCCATTCCTTTTTTGTGTACGACCATGTAATACACTTGGTCTNCCTATTTCAGTGCCTTGTGAGATACGCCAGGTTTTGTCGAATGTGGCCTCAGAGTCGCAATGAGCAAGCAATCCAATAAGTGCACAATTAGCACTCCCTGTAGCTGGATCCTCTACTACCCCGTCCATTGGAGCAAACATACGAGCTCTTATGTCGAAGTCATCTATATTTCGGCAATATAGATGAATGTAAGACTGAAAACCTCTATTTAATAGTTTTTGTAATTCGGGCCTGTTTATTTCTGCCTGTTGCAAGGNGGATAACGAGGCAAGTTCGACGAAGATAAAGGGAAGTCCGACGGAGGCGGTTTGGGGAGGGTGAGTTGTCGTCACAATATCCAGTTCACGTATTGATAGAGTCGAGGCAATCAGATGCCTAGGAACGGGATCTCCAATCATGAGTTTCTCAGGGGCCTCCAGCTCACAACATATCCTGTTGTCACTGTCGTATCTAATATCTACCTGTACCACTCCCGCTTTTTGCTCAAAACCTATTTTGAAAGGTTTATCAATTTTCCCAAACTCTCCTTTTTGGGCCAAAATGAAGGCTGCACCAACAGTTGGATGGCCTGCGAATGGAACTTCGGTCNTTGGTGTGTAAATACGAATTTTTTTGGTTTGACCCTGCTCCGGAGGAAAAACAAAGGCAGTCTCTGAAAAATTAAACTCCCTTGCAATATTTTGCATCTGTGGGTCGGAAAGGCCCCTGGAATCCGGCAAGACTGCTAATTGGTTACCCCCGAATTTCTTCGTGGTGAATACGTCGCATATAAAGTATCGGTAATTCAATGAAGCACTTTCTCTAAATTGGAATGCATTTTTTTTATTTTAGTTANATATCAGAAACTGGTACCGGAGGCCAATTTACATTTCTCCGTCATTAGGATGAGGACCAGGACATATCCAAAAACGGAGATTTTATCTACNANNAAATGATCTGAAAAGGCAGCCAGGGATGCCGGGGGGCACTCCTATTGATATTAATAACTGCTTACAATTANGAAAGGATAGATAAAACTTGTGAGGAGTTACAAATGAAAGGAAGGTCGGATGTCTCAAGCAGTGAGTTTGTAGACAACCTTCTTGACTATGATGTGGTTGTTATTGGNGCTGGTATTTCCGGCCTTTACCAACTCTTTCTTCTGCGAGAATCGGGATTTCGTGTTTGTATTTTGGAAAGGGGTACGGGCGTAGGTGGCACTTGGTATTGGAATCGTTATCCGGGAGCCCGATTTGATTCTGAAAGCTATTCTTATGCGTATTCGTTTTCTGATGAACTCCTTGAGGAATGGAATTGGTCAGAACATTTTGCCTCTCAACCCGAAATTCTTCGTTACCTGCAATACGTTGCCAGCAAATTCGACCTGCAGAAGGATATTAAATTTGGCAGTGACGTTGAATCAGCGGTCTATCTGGAACGGCACAAATCCTGGAAGATCACGTTGGCAAACGGAATGGTTTATACGACTCGCATTCTAGTAACTGCCATGGGGGTTCTGTCCGAACCTACGTTCCCCGATATTGACGGAATAGACTCATTCCAAGGCGATTCTTTTCACACAGCTCGATGGCCAAAGAATCCTATTAGTTTCGAGGGAAAGGACGTGGCCGTTATAGGAACTGGAGCGAGTGGTGTACAAACCATTCAGGAAATTGCCAAACAGGTTCGACATCTTACCGTTTTCCAGCGCAGACCAAATTGGTGTGCACCTCTTAACAACGGTCCAATTGCTTCAGCAGAAATGAGGGAAATTAAAAAAAATTACAGAAATATGTTCACCCGTTGCGCGGAGAGTCATGGAGGTTTTATATGGACTATTGATCCTCGAGGAACCTTCGAGGTCACACCTGAAGAAAGGAACGATTTTTGGGAAACCCTCTATAAAGGTCGGGGCATGAATATTTACCAGGGGAATTTCAAGGACGTGTTGGTAGATTCACGTGCCAATAAAGCAATGTCTGATTTTATGGGCGGCAAGATCAGAGCAAGAGTAAATGATCCCACAATAGCAGAATTACTCATCCCGAACGATCACGGCTTTGGGACGCGAAGGGTACCTCTCGAGACCGGATATTACGAGACATATAATCGCAGCAATGTAGATCTTGTCGATCTCAATAAAACTCCTATTATGAAAATTACTCCCGATGGAATTCTTACAACTGATAGGGAACATAAGGCGGATCAAATAATCTACGCGACCGGGTTCAATGCAATCACCGGTAGTTTCGACCGCATAAATATACGAGGAGTGGGAGGCCGCAGCCTTAAGGTGCAATGGGATCGGAAATTAGAAACATTTTTAGCCGTGCAGGTGGTTAATTTTCCAAATTTGCTCATGGTTATGGGTCCTCAAGGATTGGGTGGAAATCACCCTCGCAATATCGAGTACAACGTAGAGTGGATAACCTCGCTCTTAATATATATGAGGTCAGGGAATCTAATGGAGGTGGAGCCCAAATCTGAGGCTGTGCAGTTTTGGTCTGATCACATCATGGAGAAAAGCGGATCATCTTTGTCTAATAATGTAGATTCTTGGATGACAGGTATAAATTCCAACGTGACAGGGAAGGACACCAGATTAATTGGGGCGCGTTATGGGGGCAGTGTCCAGNCCTACAGGGGCCTGTGTGATAGTGTGGCTGCGGGATCTTACAAAGAGATGGTTTTTTCATAGAGGTTGAATTTGAAAAGAAATATTTCCCACGAATTTCCTTACCGCAAGAAATTCTTAACNGTCCACGGAAAGAGTATGGCTTATGTGGATGAAGGCAAGGGAGACCCCGTTATATTCCTCCATGGGAATCCGACTTCATCCTATCTGTGGAGGAATATCATTCCATACGTAGAGCCCATCGGAAGGGTTATAGCTCCTGACCTAATAGGAATGGGAGATTCAGATAAGTTGGAACATTCTGGGCCCGCCAGTTATACCTTCAAGGAACATTGTCACTACCTGTTTTCATTCATTGACCAACTTGATTTAGATAGACTCACTTTTGTAGTACATGACTGGGGTTCGGCTCTAGGGTTCCATTGGGCCAGCCTCCAAGCTGAGCGTGTCAAGGCTATCGTCTATATGGAGGCTATAGTGAGTCCGATCGAAACTTGGGAAGGATGGCCGGAAGTAGCAAGAAACATTTTTCAGGCTTTTCGAAGCGATGCGGGAGAAGAATTGATTTTACAGAAGAATATTTTTGTGGAAAGAATCCTCGCGGGTGATGCGAAATTGGGCAAAGCCGAAATGGCAGTTTATATGAAACCTTATCTTGAGTCAGGGGAGAGTCGAAGACCGACATTGACATGGCCTCGGGAAATCCCTATCGCTGGTGAACCAAAAGATGTCGTAGAGATCGTTCAAGANTATGCTATNTTCATGGGCCAAAGTCCTATTCCTAAATTGTTTGTGAATGCTAACCCCGGTTCGATACTGGTCGGCGACCAGCGAGAAGAGGCCCGATTATGGCCTAATCAACAGGAAGTTACTGTAGAAGGAGGCCATTTCATCCAGGAAATATCACCTAATGAGATAGGCTCTCATATAAAGAACTTTCTCCAAAATCTTGAGTAGATCTTTGAGTAATAAGACATTNCGAACTTGATTTATTGGAGTTCAATCGAAAGATTAGACTCGTAATTTNTTAGTCAATATACAAGCGTTGGGCGGAATTCCAGGTACGAAGGTTGATAACTTTACCAATATATTTGGTTGAGTTATCTCTATAGTAGAGTCCCTTAGTCTACTCAAGAATTACTGTTCAGGAAATTTTAGTCTTTAACCTTGGATTCCATGTCGGCGTGAACATATTTACCACCATTCCCAGACCTATTATTGCCAGGCCGGCGGCCACTCCAGCAAATACCCTGGAGAGCTCCCAAGAAAGTTGAGTTGCAAAAAATCCGGCGCTAGCGACCACCAAAAGTCTCATGAGACTGAGTCCTACTGGTATCAGCATATGNCCCGTGCCTTGACTTGCAAAATATAAGGTTTGTCCTCCTCCAAAAAGACCATAAAAGGGAGCCACTATCCCAAGATATAAAGCTCCAAATTCGTAGGCTCCGGGATTCGAGGTAAAACGACCCATCCAGATCTCCGGGTTTATCGTCACAATTATGCCCACAATGCCAGTTACTATTATTGTTCCAAGATACCCTACCCAGGCAATATTTCTTGCTCGACTATATTGTTCGGCACCAAAATTGGCGCCAATGGCCGTTGTTAATACGCCCCCTATCCCAAATGCAATTGGTATCATCATAATTTCCAATCGACTACCCAAACCATACCCTGCCAAGGCTTCAGTGCCGTATCCTCCCACGACAGCGGTAACGATAACCACCGTTAATGCGATAGCACTGCTATTGAGTAGACCTATACCGCCAACTTTCATGATGTCGTAGAGAGAATAGGGATTAAAAGAGTATGGTTTCAGTCGAAGGGCAACAGAGCCTCTCAGGATAAGAAATAGCATGTAGAGGGATGTAACTCCTTGGCAAAGTACCATGGCAACTGCTGGGCCAACAACACCCAAGGAGGGTAGGGGACCCCACCCCAACGTCAAGGCTCCTGATAGTGCAATTTGTACCAGGCTGCTTAATATGACGATTCGGGATAATCGAGGAATCTCACCAATTGCTCTTAAGAGAGAGAAAAGGAAAAAATAGAGCCAACCTACCAATGCAGCGCCAAAAAGTATTTGGGAATATAGAACCGCTCCTTTAATGACTTCCTCCGTAGCATCGAAAATTTGGAAAACCTGTCGACAGAATATGCCAAGCAAAATAGTGTATAAGAGGGACATCACGAAGATTATGATTAACCCGTGCCATGCAGCTTCTTCAGCCCTATGCCTGTCATTGCTGCCTAAGGCCCTGGCAACTGAAGATGCTATTCCTCCTCCTATCGCACCGGCACCCATCATCTGCATCAGTGACTGGAAAGGAAATACGAGCGCGAGGCTAGCTAGTTCGGTTGTGCCCAGTTTCCCAACGTAGGAGGCATCGGCAATCATTATGGAGGTCATTGTGATGATGGCGGCTACATTTGGAACGGCCAATCGAAAGAGCATTTTTAAAATTGGACCTTTCAGCAATAGCAGAAGTTGCGGCGAAGTTTTGTTGTCCAAAATTTGGGTTGACTCCTCTCTGTATCTGATGAGTTATTCTACCCTGAGCCATTAGAATATTTTTTGTTTTAGGGGCCCGTTGTGAGAGGATGGACTATCCGGAAACAAGACGGTATATTCACCTGAAAC
>NZSI01000066.1 GCA_002696685.1 Chloroflexota bacterium
TAACGCCTGAAGTCGCTTGGCTAACCGTAAGGAGGCCGGTGCCGAGGGTGGGACTGGTGACTGGGACTAAGTCGTAACAAGGTAGCTGTAGCGGAAGCTGCGGCTGGATCACCTCCTTTCAAGGGAGCAGGGTAATGTCGCTTTGGTGACATGATCCCAGGTCTATCAGCGAATGGAGGGCATTCTAATGAAAGGATTGAGCATGACCGATTAATTCGGGTAGCTCTCCTGGACATCGAAGCCCTTCCTTATGAAAGTTTGCTGGTTTTGTTTTTTTCCACCCCAATGGGGTAAATTTTTGAACTCTTGCGGTTTCCTTCTACTATTCAGAGGTTAAGGTGATGCTAAGCATCCTGGTGATTGGGATGTGCAGTTCCTTACATACGCGTGGGGCTGTAGCTCAGCTGGGAGAGCACCTGCTTTGCAAGTAGGGGGTCAGGAGTTCGAGCCTCCTCAGCTCCACCATACTGCCAACGCGTGACTGTATTTCCATCATTTCTACTATTCGGCACCTGTACTGCGCAACCACTCGTGCCACCACTTTTTGGAAGGGTGGAGACAAGTTGGTAATATCTCGCCTTTAATTCTGGATTCCACTCTCGTTGACCATTTATGCATTTACTTAAAGTAGAGTGCTGTACTCTAAGTATCTTTGCTGACTGTCTATGAGGCATTTGTCTGCCAATTCAAAATTTTCTGGGGCAGCAGGCTCCGGATATGGGAAGGGCGAAGGCCGAATTCCCTTGAGTCAAGAACATGTGTAATGAAGGGTAGTGGTATGAGTGAGGCACAAGGAGGGAAGGTGTATTTATATGTTATCTATCTTTATCCCAAAATAACTGAGTAAATTTAGAACCTCAGGGAAAGTAAAATTAGCTCCTACGACGAAATTTTCTGTTGGATTTATGACGAAGTTACTTGCTTCTCTAAAGTCGCAATCATTGAGTTTAGTTGAGCTGAATCGAGTGTTAGTTAAGTCGCTCTCAACAAATTCCGCACCAGTTAAATCACATAATGCGAAATCAGCATCATGAACCTTGCAATTTCTAACTTTTAATCCGGGAAGCCGTAACGCACTAAATACTGAAAAACTAATATCAGACGAATGGAATTCAACTGGGGCTGAAAGTGTAATTCCTCTCCAGTCGAGTGAAGTCCAGTTCACTCCAATAATTTTGCATCGTTCAAATTTGGTTTCTGTAAATCTCGTCTGCGTTAACTTAACTAGGCCCAGGTCAGAATCCTTAAATATGCACTCAGTGAATGTACAGTCTCTAAACTCTGACTCCCTGAAATCACAATTAACAAATTCACACCCTTCAAAAGTGCTTGTGGTAATGCAATTCTGAGCAAAGGCTAAATCATAAAAAACTTGGTCTTCATAGGAGATACCATCTTTCAATTTCATTCCATAACTTTATAGGAAAACAAAGGGCGTGAGCTCGAAAGTCTGTCTGAGCCAAGGTACACACACTTGAATTTCTTTAAATTGCAACACCTCTTCCAGTATTTGAAATATGGAGAGGAAGTAGGCTCATCGTGTATACAGTGGGGACCCAATGAGTTACCCCCTTTCATGAAGATGTGGGGGCATTGGGAGCAGTATGATTGGGGATCAAAAGGGTAAATGGTCACTCGGAGGTAGCTATGAAAGATTGGATTATAAGGCGTCTTCCAGACGAAAATGTGCGTTTGGGTATTGGTTGGATATTTGGAGCTGGGGTATCTTATGAGCTAATCGTGGCACTATGGCCTTTGGACAACTTAGGCTTTAGAGGAATATGGGAATTGGTCGCAGTGATTTTTGGTAGCCCTCTGTTGTTCTTCGGAATCACTATGTTCATGCGTGACAGAACAAAGACAATTTCTGTTCTTGGAATAGCTTACAAGGAGCAAATTGACGAAAAGAGACGTATTGAACATATAGTGTGTCAGGAGGAGGTATGGATACACACGTATTGCTTTACCTGTTATCCCGAAGAAGGAATAGACTCTAACGCTCCCCACAGCAACATCACACCAAAAGAATCATGGCAATGGGCAATTAGGGATGCCCAAGAATGAGAGTCTCACTGAGAGCTAGCCTAGGCACATGAAATGATTACTTGCTCTCGCGGTCTCAGGTCTGCTCTTGGCAGGGTGCAGTAAAAGTGTAGAACTCAGAACCGAATTTACTTCCCTGCGTCGCCGAAGACAAGTGAGGCGGTACTTGGTAAAAACAAATTTTATTTAACATGCAATTGGTAATCTGAAGAAGGTTAACTAAAAGGGTAAGCACTCACAGTTGATAACCCAAGATTCTCTCCTTGAGTTGCTAGATGTCTCTCAGGAAAACGTTAGATTATTTTCGGTTAGACACAGCAATAGAGCGAAAAGACTTATTTTCAAGTCTTCTATTCGCATCGGATTTGAAATAGTGCTTCCCCGCTTTTATGACGATAATTGGGTTTTGGAAATCGTATCCAGAAGAAAATATAAAATTGAAAAAGAAATTATGGGAATCAAGGAAGCTCGTAGAGAACTTAAGCCAAAGTCGATTGCATTACTGTCAACTGGGAATCGGTGGAAAGTCACCTACAGAGGAATCAATCACAAAAATTCCGGCATCGTAACAGAGAGGTCAACCACCCTTGAAGTCCCAGAGGACCCGAGGGACGTGTTTCAGGTGCCTACGCTGCTTCAAAAATGGCTCCATGAGAAGGCGCTTGAATATCTTCCAAGACAACTGGATGGCATATCCGCCGCACTCAGGCTTCCATACAAGAAGATGAGAGTCAAAAGACAAAAAACCCTTTGGGGGAGTTGTTCCATCAAGCGAAATATCAATTTGAATCGCAATCTTATGCTGCTGCCACCTGATGTCGTTGATTATGTACTTCATCACGAACTTGTTCATTTAAAAGTTCTAAACCATTCATCTGAGTTCTGGAAAGAGCTTGAGCGATTGTTTCCGAGCTACAGGAAGAGTCTTAGCCGATTGAAGTGTCTCCAAAATGGTGGGGTACCTGAGTGGGCGCTTATNTAAGGTGGGAATGTTCCACCAATCTTCCGCCCGCTTGAGTTTTGGCTAATCTAGTAACCCAATCGGGTCTTCTCAATTTTAACCTCGTCGCGCGAATGGGACGTGCCCCAAATATGCAGAGTCATTATGGGAAAAGGAGTGGCATATGACAGGCTAATTTTCTTAATATATACTCCGTCAGTTCAATTTATCAATTAAGAATTTAGATGGAGGTACAAATATGCCCGCAGAGAAATTAGGTTCTTTGAAAGCCATAACTACACAAAAAGTTTTGCCTGCGAATGGCGTAAATCCCAGATTTGAAGTCACAGTGCCAAGTGGATCTGGAACATTGGCAGGAGTGGAAATTTTTCAAATGATGGCCACCTATCAATCCGAGGTTCTACCAGACGGCACAATATACGGGGAGTGCCCAAATTCGGGGGTTGTTATCGCTGGTGACGGAATGGCTACTTTTAGAGCCTCTGGAATCGGTTCCTTTACTGAGGAAGGAGGGGCTTCATTCAAGGGCATTGCATATTTTCAAACGTCAGCTCCGTCTCTATCCAGCCTGAATGGGGCTGCTGTTGTTTACAACTGGGATGTGGATGCAGAAGGNAATGCAACATGGGAACTATGGGAGTGGAAGTAAAAAATTTGTTTCAATAGTCTAAGCCTATCGTAAAGTCCATCATTTTCTTTTGCCACAGGTAACGGACTTTAGGTAGGTTAAGACTATCTAGTTCAGTAGTACTATATCCTCAGCCTCGTTTTGTCAGTTCGCTCTAGGTTAGAGTTACAGATTTTTTGTGTTGTAGTCGCAATTGAAAATTCAGAACTTGGCAGTCAGCATTCAGATCTACATCCATAATCTTAAGAAATAGCCATGGGACTTGACCAGAGGCAGCGATGAGGGGACGGGTCATTCCACAATGACTACTCTTAGTAAACGGAACTATCACTATTTACTTTTTTATCTTCGCTTGCCCATCCTTCAAAAAATAATTTGTAAGGTATCCAATAAACGCCAGCACCTAGACAGCCGCCGACTATAATTAGTAAAACCTCAAGGCTGGGATGTCCCGACCACCATCCAGGAGAGTGATTGTACTCATTGACGGGCGATATCAACATTGTGACTATGCTCCCCGACAATGCCCCCAACGCAAGGGATGCAACGCCAATACACATCACAATGACATTTTTTATTCCCATGTCTATATTCCTGTGAAGTAATCTGATGAAGGATTAACTATAGGTCTTCAAAATATTTTCTTTCTCATATCGATTACTTAATGAGATGTGAGACATCAAAATATTTATTTCATTTCGATAATAGGTTAGTCTCCTGGAGCTGAGTAGCTCAAACTACCCGCTTTCTTCATGGCTTCAATTCCATCCTCAATAGAGATAAGTGGAGTGGTCTGGAAATTAGATAATCCCCCTCCTGACGCAGCCTTTATCGCGACAGATGCGGCACTTACGTTATCAGGAAATTCACATATCAATACCAGGTCGTTAGCACCAAATGACAAGTATGCAGATTCTATACGCCCGCCTGCAGCATCAAATAAAGGCTTTACTACCTCCATCCTGTTTTTGGGATTTTCAATTTGTGCGGCCCAAGCCTCACTGGTGTATGAAGCGGTGATTAAATAATGTCCCATTCAATTCTCCTTTATAAAAGTTTTTCATGTCCCATTTTCTCGAGTGTATTCTGGGGAAATTTGAACTTATCGTCATTACTGGTAGTTTGCAACCGTTCCTTGGATGGGAATGTTGCCTCATCTATTTTTATCCTATTTCGTAAAGTAATATTGTTGAAGCATGTTGCAATTGAATTAGGATTCTTTTGAGGTTACCGATGCCTAGCAGACGGGAATCAACATATGTTTGGGTAACTTGGGTTAATCGGCTCCTGTCGGGTGAAGATTATTGTGAATGGTCATCTTGGTTTAGAGCGAATTATGAGGGGAATAGTTACAAAAAAGAGCCGTCCAATTTTGATACGGCAAAATGGCATATGGAACATGCTGCATTACTGCTAAAAACTAGGCAGAAATTTGAGGATGATGGATACGAAGTATTCATTCAGAACCAGAACAGGGTCAGACTTCAAGGTCAAACAGCGATGTTGAGTGGAGTTCCTGACTTAATAGGCTTAAGTGGGAGTATTGGCGTCGTTGTTGATGTTAAAACAGGCCAGCCGTCTCCTTCCCACAGCACTCAAGTTTTGATGTACATGTACGCTTTGGAAAAACATGACTCTAGATTTAAAGATGTTTCGGTTGAAGGAAGAATCGTTTATTCAGATCACGATGTTTTTATTCCTGCTGGGTCAGTAACAGAAAAATTTGTCTCAAGTCTGGGCAGCCTGATGAGACGTCTATCGTCANAAATACCTGCAGTAAAAGTACCCAGCGAACAGGAATGTGCCTACTGTCCGATTACAACGGAAGACTGTGAAGAAAGGATAGTATCACCACAGGGTTTTAATGAAGATGAAAGTCTACCTACCACGAGAGACTTTTAGATAGAAGTAGTACTGTGCTCTTTAGGGCTGGCCTGAGGCCATTTAACTTAATTCTTCTTCGTAGGCTTCTAATATGTCCTTAGGTAAGTCTACTAGAGCTCCTTTCTTTGAAGCGACTATTGCTCCTGCTTGGCAAGACGCGGCAAGTGCTTGTGCAGGATGGGCATTTAGAAGTATCCCAACAGCCAATACGGCACTGAAAGCGTCACCGGCTCCAGTCTGATCCACTAGCTCAATGCTGCTTGGTTTGAACTCTATGCCGCCAGCTGCACTATATAGGGTCGCACCGTTTTTTCCCCTGGTTATTGCCATTGCTTTTAGGCGCTTTCGTCTCATAAGAAGCTCGGGTTCATTTATCCCAGTGATTTCACTAACCACATTCCATTCTTTTTCATTAACTTTCAACATGGTTGCGTAATAGAGACAGTCTTCAATCGTTTGTTTGGTGTAACAATTAGCCCTCAGATTTAAGTCTACGAGGACATATTTTGGGTTTCTATCTAAAAGCGTTTTTAAACTGGATCTGTTTTCTTTCGACACTTGTGCCAAAGATCCAAAGTAGAGAAGTTGTAGGTCACGTCCACTGGATATGGGTACTGAAATATTTTCCCAAGCTTTTCCTCTTGCAATTGTGAATGATCCATCACTAGACACTTCCGTTACTCCCGTCGGTAATTCACTTCTAGTGACCATGGCCTCTATTTTGGTGTTTAAAATTGTATTCAATGCTCTGTCACCAAGTTGGTCATTACCTACNGTGCTTAGAAGTGACACTTCAGCTCCCATTTGACTCGCATACCAAGCGAAATTGAGAGGTGCTCCACCAAGATGAGGCTCATCATCTATCATGTCGAAAAGAACTTCTCCAAAAGAGGCAACTTGTAGGCCTTTCAAAGGATTTCTATTTAAGTCGGCTAACATGTGATTATTCTAAACTTTTTTAGAGGATTTGGAATGATACTAATTGTTCTTAATATGCAGGTTCGAATAAACTGTTTAAAAATCTTCTGAGGATGTATATGGAACATAGATTTTTCCCTGACACTTATTACATGTCGATTGGATCTCACGAACCTGTACTGGAGGTCAAGAGTGGTGATTTGGTTCACACGATGACTGTAGATGCTGGAGGGCGGGATATGAAAGGTAATCAGGTTGCCCCTCGTGGTAATCCACAGACCGGGCCATTTTATGTTGATAATGCATTACCAGGGGATGTACTTGCTGTTACCTTGGAAAAAATATGGCCGAATCGTAATCATGGGTTTTGTAGGCCAAGAATATCCCCCAATGTGCTGGAGCCTGGTCATGAGAATAGTGTTCCCAACCCTGACATATTTAATTTTGTATTGGATTTTGCTACTAATACTGCTTCGATGGAATACCCGTCACCGGCTCTTGAAAATCTTATCGTTCCCATTAGGCCAATGATTGGTTGTTTTGGTGTGGCGCCTGATAGGGGACAGTCGATATCTACTGCTACTTCGGGACCTTACGGAGGCAATATGGATTATCGTGGCTTTGAACCTGGGACAACGGCATACTTTCCTGTTTTTGTTGAAGGTGCGTTGTTTCATATAGGAGATGGCCATGCTTGGCAGTCAGATGGTGAAATCTTAGGCACTGGTATTGAAATTCCAATGGAGGTGTCCTTTACTCTTGAAGTTGTAAAGAACAAGTTGATTCAATGGCCGAGGGGACAAAATTCTGAATATATATTTACAGCGGGGAATGTAAGACCACTGGATGAAGCTATTCAACATGCAACCTCAGAGATGGTTAGGTGGTTGACTCAGGACTATGGAATATCCCAGCCTGATGCAAATATTCTTATTGGAATGTATGTGGAGTATGACATTGGTAACGTTTTTGATCCCGCTTACACTATGATATGTAAAATGCCAAAGTCGAAACTTCCGGAGCCAGATTCCAGTGCGCTTGTTCATATAGGTATAAATAAATGAGATTAGAGGGAAAGGTCGCCATCATTACTGGAGCCGCTACTGGGCGACAGGGTTCTATTATGGGCTTTGGCGGCGCTGCCGCTTGGAGGTTTCTCCGAGAGGGTGCGAAGGTAGTTGTAACCGATATAGATTCAGACTCAGGTCAGGCAACGGTTTCTCAGATGAAAGCCAATGGGTTTGATGCCGAGTTTATGTACCATGACGTCACAAGCGCCTCGGATTGGGAACGTGTAGTCGTGGATACGATTTCCCTTTATGGTGTTCCAGATGTCCTTGTTAATAACGCTGGTAATTCTGCCAGGTTTAACGTTGAAGAGACGTCTGAAGAAGCGTGGAACCAGCAGCTCGACGTACATGCAAAGGCAGTATTTTTGGGATCTAGGGAAGTCGTACCTTCGATGAGTGAGAAAGGCGCAGGGTCTATAGTAAATATATCCTCTATTTACGGACTTGTAGGTAGTCCTACAGTTACGGCATACCACGCAGGGAAAGGAGCCTCACGTATTTTGACCAAATCGATAGCTGTTCAGTACGCTAAAGACAATGTGAGAGTTAACTCAGTTCACCCTGGTTACGCAGTGACTCCATTGACGAATAATTTTTTTGAAGAATCTGAGCAGAGGAAATGGCTAATAGATAGAATCCCACTTGGGCGAATTGGCTCTGCATTCGATATAGTTCCTGCGATAGTTTTTCTGGCATCCGATGAATCATCGTTTATAACTGGATCTGAAGTTGTCGTCGATGGTGGGGTCGTTGCAAGGTAGCTTGTACCAGAGAGCTATGATCCTCTAAACCAAGTGTGGAACCATCGCAAGACAGATTCATCTCCCACTACAGATATGTTTCCCTCGCGAATGTTGGATTCAAGATTAGCTCTGGCAGTTATTAATAATGAAAAAAGTTTCTGGCTGACCTTAATCACCGCTTCAGCACCCGTAGGTTTGGAGGGCCTGTCCATGATGTCTATTGCGCCGGACCAACTCGCAAGTCTTAAACCTTTATTTGATTCGAACTCTACGTCCAANATAACCGGGTTAACTTGTTCAATATTTGGGGTAAAAAACCATCGATTGATTTCTGGAGACTTCCATGCTTCTAGAAGTATGTCCGCCGCCTCCAAGTTAATTTGGTAGTTGTCATCTAAGGCATTAAAAATATCCCATGAGTGGAGTGTTGATTCGAATAGTTTTAACAGGAGCAATAGCCGTGGAGACAGTGTATTCATAGGGTGGTATGCAGGAAGGTCCCATTCGTCGGAGTTCACATTTTTGAAAGTCTCAAGTAAATCTACTTCCATTCTTTCAGATATCGCGATCATTTGTGATTGGTCACTAAGTGCTGTTTCTGAAAGTTGAATAGCTCTATTTGCTATGCCTTCACTCATTGCTACGGCACTGCCTGTTCCAGGATTTGGCATTCCCTCGGGAGGCATTCCGTCACCGTCGAGACTCCTTACTACTGAGTTTTGAAAGAATCCGTTAATGCTGATCAAATGAGAGACTACGTCTTTCACAGCCCACATGTGGCATTTACTTGGTTGTTCAAAGTCTGTGGATGATAAATCGCAAATGTCAGACAAATACTGTTTTGACAGTTTTTCCACAACATTAAGAATATGCGAAGCGCTATGGTGATTCATTTGCGGATTACCTTATATTTTTTGCATAGAGCCAAATTATATTCTGGATATCTGATAGAGCAGATGGTGATCATCAATAATTGATTGCATTCTTTTGATTACTAGGGAAATAAGTTGCTCTCCTCTTGTGGATCCATTATTCAATGCTGTGCTTGCGACTAAAAGTATCTGGAAGGGTACAAAAAACCCAAGGATATAGTCTTTATGCATGTCTGACTTGGAGTAATCTTTTACTCCTTTTGAAATCAGGGTGTCATGATAATTTGCGAGAAGTTGTGACTCCCAAGATTTTCTATCCCTTTCGTCAAGACCCCAGGTGAATAAATATGCTACGTCGACGATTCCTTTCATCTCCGAACATAATTGCCAGTCAATTACAGTAATACTCTTGTCATCGTCACCGAAAAAGAAGTTATCCGGCCTAAAATCCCCGTGACAAATTGTTGAGGGTGAATCCATTAATCTGTCCCATATAGTCATCATTTTATTTGGATAAACCGTTACAAGTTCCCGGAATTCTTTACTTAACCTATTCCCATATGAATCCAAAAATATGAGGCTGTTTTGTTCCACGATTCTGCTCATGAATCTTAGAATCAGTTTTGAGTGCTTCAACCAGGAGAACTGACTTCGCTTGGATGTCTCCCAAAAGCTGGAGTGAAATCTGGCAATTGAAGTTGTAGCTGCAATAGCTTGTGCGAGAGACAAACCTTGAAGTGAGTCACCATAAATTTTTGTTGAGAGGTCCTCCATTAATATACAGCAGTCACCTGTTTTCTCATCACACTCTGAATAGTAGGTTGCTGGCAAAAAGCCTTCGTAGGACTTGGGAAGGTTGCTGTATATGTTTGTTTCGTTTATCGCGTAAGGTCTTACCAGTTTTTTGGTACCGGAATTTTGTGAAGCGAATTTTACGATTAGCGTANAGGGATTTTCATTAGAAATTGAGTCGGCGTGAGCATAGGCTAAATTTAGTTTGAATACTTCCCCCGCAAAACCTTTGCCTTCGCTTACGTTATCGAAAGTAAAGTGTTTTACTTCATATCCAGTGACCTTTTTAAGCCACACATTCGATATATCCGAAATTGATTTTGGAAACATAACTGTGCACCAAGTTAGTCTGGTCTGATTCTTTTAGCCATGTCTCCCGGTACAGCCTTTTCCATGTATTGGAACATCTCTTCAGTAAAGAATGGAAGTCCCATCGAAGAGCTTATACCCCCGTCGACAGATATAACTTGACCATTAATAAAACTGGAAGCTTCAGAAGCCAGTAACAATAAAGTGCCAGTCAATTCGTCTGGCTTACCTATTCTACCCATAGGGGAATTATTGCTTATGTGACGCCTGAATGCTGATTGTCTAACCCATGCCCCTGTCATTTCGCTTGGAAACCAACCAGGTGCTATAGCGTTAACCCGTATTCCCCGATCGGCCCAGGATGCGGCAAGACTTTTGGTCAGAGTCGCGACAGCTCCTTTAGTTGCTTGGTACGCGGCAGGCATACCCCTCATACCATTAAGCCCAGCCACTGANGACAAATTAATAATACTTCCCCCCAATCCATCTCTAAGCATCCGCTGGCCAGCCTCCCTACAGCAATACCAAAGTCCTAGTAGATTTACCCTGACTGTTTGCTCAAACATTTCATCAGTAATTTTCTCAGGTACTGCACCAGCTTCGGCAATCTGCCCGGCATTGTTGACTACNATATCTATTCTTCCAAATCTTTCCTCGACATTATTAAACATGGTAGCCACCTGGGAGGAGTCTGTTACGTCACAGGAGATCGACATTGCCGACTGATCTCTTTCGAGGATCTTGTTTTTCAGTTCTTCTAATTTGTTTTCACGACGNGCTGATATAACTACGTTAGCTCCACGACTGGCAAGGAATTCTGAGAATGTGACCCCTAGACCTGATGATGCACCTGTAACTATTATGGTTTTATTGCTGATATCNAATAATGGGTCGAATTTAGTCATNTGGTTCCTTTCACAAATGTTCTTNGGGATCATGGTANGGTCGCNGGTGTCACGGGTCAATNGACTAGAACNCTCGCTTCAGGGATTAATTAAATGGGCCCATAATTATGTCCATAAGTATTCCAAACACATAATTATGATAACCTTCGGCGGTCTCGTTGCAACTTATAATTGGGGCTAGGCTTTGACAATTACACAAGCGCTTATCTGGATCGCTCTTGGCTATACCTGTGGATCGGTTCCTTGGTCAGTGCTGGTCTCGAAATTATTTCGTAGTGAGGATGCCCGCAGTGTAGGAGATGGTAACCCTGGAGCCACTAATGCTTGGATGGCCGCTGGCTGGAAAGTAGGACTTATTGTTCTATTACTTGATGTTTCTAAAGGCATAATTCCAGTAGTAGCTGGTCTGCTGTTTATTGGCCCAGCACAGGTTAATTTGGATTATGTGCTCCTAGCTTTAGTTTGGGTTGCACCCGTGGTAGGTCATGCCTGGTCGCCTTTTCTCAGATTTGGCGGAGGTAAGGCACTAGCATCTAGCTGGGGTGTGTGGATAGCATTAACCTTCGGAGCTGCATTTCCTGTTGGGCTTGCATTGCTAGGGTTAGTGCACCTGCTACAGACTAACCACGCTATTACCGTTACATTATGCTTGGTAGGATTTACACTGGTGTTTGTTACAATTTTTGGCGGTAAAGATCTGTTTATATTTAGTATTTTGAATCTTGGATTGGTCCTATTCAAGCATCGTAGGGAATATAGAAACGGGATAGTTTTCAGGGGATGGATCAGAAAACTTACCGGAAAGTTGGTTTGAGTTTGTGTTAGAACTGGTCTTACACTCTGTTGTGGCCGCCATGGCGTGTTTTTCCGTGATGACAGCCTTTTCGAATACGCGGTTTCTAAACCGTAAATCATCCACTATTATGAAGAATACTCGGATCGATACTGTAACTGTGTCGGTTTTGATTCCCGCAAGAGACGAAGAAAATCGTATATCTGAATGTTTACAGTCTTTAATCTCCCAGTGTAGCAACGTCATAGAAATTATAGTGCTAGATGATAGATCTACAGATGCTACTGCAGAGATAGTGATGGAATTCTCTGAGCAAGATTCTCGAGTCAAACTTATGGCTGGCGAGGAACTTCCATCGGGATGGATTGGGAAACATTGGGCTTGCCATCAACTTTCACTTGTATCAGAGGGTCAGTACCTTCTTTTTTTGGACGCGGATACTGTTCTAGAAGAAGATACTATTTTGTTGGCCCTCAGAAAAGCTACGGAAGGTAATTGCGATCTGCTAACTTTTATGCCTCGGAGAATCGCAAAATGCGTAGCGGAAAAATTAATGTTTCCTTTCATTGACTGGGCAATATTCTGTTGGCTTCCGATGAGCCAGGCCCATAAAAGAAAGAACCCATATTTGTCCGCCACCTATGGCCAATTTATGTTGTTTAAGAGGTTGGCGTATGAGCAGATAGGAGGACACTCTAGAGTTAAAGACAATGCAGTAGATGATATGGAACTAGGTCGAATGACCAAAAGGGAGGGTCTTGTATGGAGTCTTTTGGATGGTGGGGGGTTAGTAACGTCCCTACCCTATGAGAACAATGTCGATGCCCTAAAGGGAATTTCAAGGAGTGTGTTCCCAGCTCTAAATTACCACGTAAGTCTTCTGGTCGCTTTTTCCATTTTGCTTTTAGCTATTGCCTATATTCCTCCGTATAACTTCATTAGTGAAGTTATATCAGATCAATTTAGTACAGGCTTTTTTTATCTCTCCTTGTTTTCATTGTCTATGTTAGTTATTTCCTGGGCTTTTGTATGCGTAAGGTTCAAACATCCTAAGTACTTAGTCATTTTGTTCCCGGTCTCTATTACTCTAGTGGTGTTGGTTGCTTACTACTCAATGTTTGCTAATGCTATGCAGTTCCAGTCTTGGAAAGACCGGGGTGTTCCTGGAAGACGTGTTCGTCTGTAGGAAGAGGTTGAGAATTTCCAGAAATGTCGTAATTGACTTTGCACTAAATATTGACATATTAAGAACCTATGACTTGAATATAGGCATAATATGACACGATTGTGGGGAAGGTATGTCCAGAGAAATAACAAAAATTGAAAGAGATACCCTAAGAAAAGCAAGAAGGGACAAAGGATTAACCCAGTCTGATGTCGCAGCAATTATAGGTGTGAACCAGAGCGTGATTTCTAGAATGGAATCTGGAGATATTCAAGTAAGTGAACGTCTTTGGAAGTCTGTGATTAAAAATTACGGTGTAAATCTGGAAGAGAACGCTTCCATTGAATTGTTAAATATTTATCAAGAGGATGCTGAAATGGTCAGGCTATTAATAGAGGAGTATGGGTCCCAGATTCCTGCTACCGCTATTAAGGCAATAAGGACATATGTTGAACATATTATCGGTCTTAGCGTCGGAAACAACTTTATAGAGGGTGCTCCTTCTATTCCAGGACAGAGCTTATGGGGAAGTGACTGGAGTTGGGGGCCCCGCGAACTTGAAAGATTCATCACCCCGGAATGTGCTCGTACGCTTAACTGGTCCCATTTGTCGATTCACAGAAGTTATCCTATTTTAATAGGAGGTAAAGAAATTGAAAAAACTGAGATTTATGTTGACGGATATGGTGAAGGGCAATCAATTTTTTCCGCTTTTTTCAATCAAATTACTAGAGAGGGAGTTTACACGGAAAACGATCTGAAAAATGCTGTTGATACCGATCCATCTAATGACCGTTATCTGAAAAAATATTTCAGAAACGTCATATCTATCAAAGTAGCTTTACCAGGTCTTCCCAATCGATATGTGAATGTTCTGATGAGCGGAGATGACCAATTTACTCTTCATGATTACGATTTTCTGGATGGCTTGGTGCGGCAATTTCTACAGCAACGCGGTGAACTAAATTATGACAGAATACAATCTTTATCCACGTCTACTTATTAGGACCGTGGCACTATAATTCATCACGGTATGCTTTATATGCCATTTCCACTATTTGAGGAATTCGATCTTGATTGGCAAAGCTTGAATATAGGCCAACATCTACTTTTTGGGCGGCTTGCTCTTCTGTAGCACCGTTGTCAAAGGCCGACTTGATCTGTGTATTAAGTAGGCTTAAAAGATCCTTAGCCTCATTGAACTCTACCCTTGTCCCAACTGGACCATGCCCGGGTACTATTGTGTTCGTATCGACTTTCTCTACCTG
Source organism: Chloroflexota bacterium (assembly GCA_002696685.1). The sequence continues at coordinate 14,352 of NZSI01000066.1, forward strand.
TTCCAAGACCGATACCCAGTCAGTTATGTGGCCGTCAGGGAATGCTGGGATGGTCTTGTTGACGGCTAGGTCTCCAACAAAAAGTACCTTTTCTTCCGGAAGATACAGCAATATGTCACTGTTTGAATGAGCTCTTCCGTGGAAGGAGAGCTGTATTTCTCTGCTGCCCATCCAGATAGACATTTTGTCGTTAAAGGTTACATCTGGGGTAGTTTTTACTATTCTGGAAAGTTCGGGTCTTAGCGCCTCTCTTGACCAGTAACGGTTGAAATTAGCGTCCCACTTTGTGTCGAGGTCGAATTTGCAATTTTCGTGTCCAATGATTGGGGTTGGTAGGAAATATTGGTTTCCATATATGTGATCTCCGTGAAAATGCGTGTTAATCACATATCTGATAGGTTTGTCAGTAACGTCTCTTACCACCGTCATCAATGAACCAGCCAATGATGGTGTCATGAGAGTGTCAATTACGATGACACCTTCCTCGCCGACGATGAATCCTGCGTTAGTTGCGCAATTTTCATTTATCCAGGCATATACGTTTTCGGCGACTTCAATCACACCCGATTCATAATCCATTTCGCTGGTGCTCCTTTTAGGTTTCCAAACTTGCTAAAGTATTATTCCCTCATCTTGGAATGTTGCTATATCGTCCCAACTATAACCTAGAGTGTCTATAAGTATTTCTTCCGTATGTTGACCCAACTCCGGTGCTGAACGTTGGGTTTCCAATGGGGTCGTGGAATATCCAATAGGTGTCTGAAGATATTTAACTTGACCAAGTGAAGGGTGATCAAAATCTACGATGTAGTTATTTTGGATTACCTGAGGATCCTTTGGTAAATCCCAAACGTCCTGCACTCGTTCCCATATTATTCCTCCAACCTTTTCCATACGCTCAGCCCAATAATTTCTGGGGTGAAGAGCAAATATCGCATCTAGCTCTCGAATAATTTCGACCTTGTTTTCTGCACGATCTTCCATATTCTTATATCTTGGGTCTGTTATGAAGTCTTCGCGGTTCAAAGCCTCACAAAACGCTGGCCAGTATCGATCACTTTGATTCATGGCAAAGGCGATCCATTTATCATCGGAGCATTTATAGCTATTCCAAAGAGGGTTCCGGGCACTTTTTCGATCTTGCCCTCCTGGTTCAACACCAGTTAAAAGCGCCATTCCGTATCTATTTCCAGCTAGCCACATCATGCTTCCTAAATGAGAAACATCAACTTTTTGGCCCTTTCCTGTTATGCCTCTATTGACTAAAGCTCCCAAAATGCCATTGCAGAGCATTATTCCAGAGATCTGATCTGCAATGCTTTGCAGGTTGTATGGATTTCCATCATCTGGTCCTGCCCACCATAGAGAACCTGATCGCGCTTCGCCAGTATATGCAAATGCAGGCTTTTCAGCGTCAGGGCCGTTTGGTCCATACCCCGTCGCTGCCCCATAGACTATTGCGGGGTTGGTAGCCTTTAAGTCGTCGTATCCTAGTCCGAGTCTCTCGGCAACACCGTGTCGAAAGTTTTGAACAAATATGTCGGATTCTGTAACTAATTTTTTTAGAATATTAACTCCGCTTTCGGTTTTGAGGTCTAAGGCCATGCTCTTTTTCTGTCGGTTGAGTGATTCAAAGTAAGCGTTAAGACCTCCGCCTAAAGAGGATGAAGTGCCACTCACAGTGTGGAATTGACGAGCGTGATCTCCGTCCAAAGATTCAATTTTTATAACCTCTGCTCCCATGTCGGCAAGCATCATGGAACAGACTGGTCCAAACTGCCACATGGTCCAGTCAATGACTCGGATGCCGGAAAGGGGTCCAAAATTTGAAAAATCATTGGTCATTACATTTTCCCCATTAGATTTTTAGTAAAATATTTATTAGCCCTATTCTATAGCCGTTTATGGTGGGCGTTTATGTTGTCTCTTTCACTAGTATTAAAGTATCTACACGTAGGATATTAAGATGCCGGCGAAAATAGTATTTAAGCGAGGAAAAATTGTCTAAATCGCCCGTATTTTCCGTGATAGGGGAAAACATTCATACTACGAGAGTTCTTATGCGCAAAGGGAAGAGAGTTGGATTGGACCCGAATGGTAGAGAATCTGTGATATATCGTGGGACCGATGGGGTTAAACAATTCATGACGATCCCTGATGAATTTAAGAAAACACAGGTCTATGAAGAGGGGCGGGTCAAGCATTTCATGATAGCGGTAAGTAAGGGTATGTCAGAGGACCCTTATGAACAAAAGGAAGGGGAATCTTATATTGCTGCCGAAATTGAACGACAGGAGAGATTTGGAAGTAATTTTCTTGATTTGAATATAGATGAAATATCTTACAAGATTGAAAATCAAAAAAAGGCTATCAAATGGCTAGTGGGATTCTATGGTTCTATATCCAACTTGCCTCCGAGTATAGATTCATCTAGCCTCGAAATAATCAATGTCGGATTAGAAGAATATGAACGAATTGGTAGACCTCAAGGTGATCCTATGATCAATTCGGCCTCCCTGGAGAGAGTTGGAGTACTCGACTTGGTTTCTGGTCATAAAGGTCATGTGATAGTGACTGCTGCTGGTCTTGATGGCATGCCCTCAGATGAGGAGGGGAGGCTTGAAAACGCTGCAAAAATGGTAGATCAATGCAGAGATAGAAATATTTCTTTTGATCGGATCCATATTGATCCTCTGCTGTTTCCGATTTCAGTAGATCAGACGTTTGGCAACCATTACCTAGAAGCCGTGAGGCTGATGAGAATGGAGTTTGGGGGGGACATAAGGATAACTGGCGGACTTAGCAACGTATCCTTTGGATTACCTTCAAGGAGATTGATAAATGATACTTTTATTAGACTAGCTATAGATGCTGGAGTTGATTCTGGAATATTGAATCCTATAGAGAGCAACTGGAGTCGCGTCATGGGTTTAAATATGGAGTCTGACAGAGTCAAAATCGCCATGGACATGCTTCTGGGACGAGACGAGTTTTGCATGAATTTCATTGGCTCATTCAGAGAGGGAAGACTCTCTGACTAAACTACAAACTTTCGCGTACGCATAGTAGTTACATAAAATTCAATCATTGTCCCCTTTATAACCTATATTGTGTGTTGGTATACTTCGCCTCATAAAATGCTCATGAATAAGGTAATCATTTTTCAGGAGGAGAAAATATGACGACTGTACAATCTAGAAAAGAAACAGTCCAAATGGCTCATCTCCTACGCCGTGCGGGATTTGGAGCGACGCCGTCTGAAATGGATAAAGCGTTATCTCAAGGATACGGCGATACTTTGGACGAACTTCTTAACCCTGACCACCCTGACGTAATTCCTGATGACTTGATTCGCAGATATCACGTTGATTTGTCTGATCTGAGGTCTGGAGGGGGACCCCATTGGGTTTACAGGCTTGTTATGACTGATACTCCTTTAAGGGAGAAGATGTGCCTGTTTTGGCACAGGGTCTTCGCTACAGCTTCTACAAAGCTCATTCAAAGTAGAGTTGTAACTAATCAAGTTTCTATGTTCAGAGAACACGGGATGGGTAGTTTCGACAATTTGTTAATTCAATTGTCTAAAGATCCCGCGATGATAATGTGGTTAGATAATCAGGATAATCATGGGGCAAATATAAATGAAAACTATGGGAGAGAAATTCTTGAACTGTTTGCAATGGGTGTAGGTAACTATACTGAGGAGGATATACAGGATACTTCTAGGGCATTTACCGGCTGGCGGATAGTAAACCCTGATTATATGTCGATACGTATGCGCAACAACACTGCTAGGCCGTATGGTTATATGTCATGGCAGTTTGAATATGATGATGAAGACCACGACCATGAAGAAAAGACTATCTTAGGGCAAACTGGTAATTGGAATGGGGAGGATGCTGTAAGGATTATATGTGAGCAGGAGGCTACAGCAAGATTTCTTGCTCGCCATCTTTATCATTTCTTTGTTGCTGATGAACTCCCGGTTCCTCAATGGCCTCATGAAGATCCCGTAAATCCCGATGCGATAGATGCATTGGTCGAGACGTATTTCAATAGCGGACACAGCATAAAAGCGATGCTGAAAAACCTCTTCGAGGCTGACTTTTTCAAGGACGAATCTTCAAGGTTTGCACGTATAAAAAGCCCTGCGGAAATGGTTATTGGCACCATGAGACTTGCCGGGCCTGTTGAACTTCCATCCGACGATATATTTGCTGCGGATGCGGCTTGTGGGAACATGGGTCAGGCGTTGATGAGACCTCCAAGTGTTGAAGGTTGGCAGGGAGGAGTTGAATGGATCAATACTGGTGCATACGTCGAAAGGGTTAATTTCGCGGGTAGAATTCTGAATGACCCGGACAAAGTAGGCATAAGAGATATAGTTGACAGGATCAAATCTATGGAACCCTCCGGAAAGATGTCTTACGACAGCTTAGTTGACCATTGTTTAGATGTCCTGGGGCCCCTAGATGTGATGGAAACGACAAAAAACGGGTTGAAGAATTATGCCTCCAAATTTGGGAACATGTCTTGGTCTGAGGAAGATTCAGCGAATATATTTGATGAGGCTGCTGTAGCAGTAATTCAGCTGGTTGTTTCGAGTCAGGAATATCAAACAGTTTAGGTAGATTGTAGAGCTTTGGTGAGGAGAGATTTATGACCACCACAACTTTTAAGCTGGAATATTTAACAAATGTTGGATTTGCTGCCGATTTTGGTGGGAGAGGTTTTCAGCTACCAACCTCGATGGCTATTAGGTCAGATGGAACGATTTTTGTTGCTAGCCGTGGGAAGCCTACTACTAAGGGCTCAAATGGGATTCAAATGGTAACAAAGGATCATGATTTTCTTGGCCAGATTGCCACTAATGACAGTGCTCTTGGGGGAATGATCTGGCCAACTGATATCGTCTTAGATGGTGACGAAAATATTTATCTTTCGGACGAGAAACTTCATAGGATCACAAAATTTGATCGGGATGGTAATCCGGTTGGTTATTGGGGTGAGAAAGGCTCGCAACCTGGCCAGTTTAATCAACCTAGCGGACTACTTGTGCAGGGGGACTATCTCTTAGTGGTGGATTCAAGGAACAACAGGGTACAAAGATACACTTTTGACGGGCAGTATATTGACCAATGGGGAAGACAAGGTTCGGAAAATGGTGAATTTGATCTCCCTTGGGGGATCTGTGATGACTCCAAGGGAGACATATATGTGGCAGACTGGAGAAATGATCGTATCCAGAAATTCACCTCTGAGGGTGTATTTTTAACAGTGATCGGCCAGTCAGGTAGCGATGATGGTCAACTTAACAGACCTGCAGGTGTCGCTGTAGATGAAGAAGGAAATATATACGTTGCAGATTGGGGCAATCAACGGTTGCAGGTCCTTGACTCAGATGGGAATTTTTTAGACGCCCACCGCGGTGCAGCGGATTTAAATCCATGGGCTGTAGAATATCTTGCCTCTCAGGATGACGAGCGAGCAGCTCGAGCGACTTATCAATCCGTCTATGAGTCAGATACTGATGACCCTTCAGAGGTTTCTGCACGAATGGAGGCTTATTTATGGGATCCATGCTCGGTTCGATTAGACGATGATGGTAGAGTTTACGTGCTGGAAACAGGACGCCACAGATTTCAGATTTTTGAAAGGGTGTAAACTCAATTACTAATTGACTTATAGGAGTTGTTTGATGGCTGAAAAAAAAATAGTGGTAGTGCAACTTTCAGGTGGTAATGATTATTTAAATTGCGTTATCCCATATAACAATCCAGATTATGTGGATAATAGACCTAACGTCAGAATTACAGAGGATGAGGTCATTCCAATAGGTAATGGTCTTGGAATGAACCCGGCAATGGCGCCTATTAAGGATCTATATGATCAAGGCAAAGTTGCAGTTGTACACGGAGTAGGGTACCCGATTCCAAACCGATCCCATTTTCGCTCAATGGATATCTGGCATACTGCAGAGCCGACTAAGGTAGGAAATGAAGGTTGGCTTGGCAACACAATAAATCAGCTTCACCCCCAGCATGATAATGTCGTAGCGGCTGTCAATTTTGGCTCAGGATTGCCCAGAGCTCTGGTGTCACATGGTGCTCCAGTGGCATCCGTGACCGATCTTGAAACATACGGATTGATGAGTCATATGGGTGATACTTCTCAGAGGGATGAAGCTCTTCAGGCGTTTAGGGACATGTACACTCAAGCATTGGGAAGTGGACCAGTGATGGACTACTTGAGTCAGACAGGTTTGGATGCTTTAAAAGGAGCTGATATTCTTGGCACCGTTACCGAAAAATATTCCTCTGATGTTGAATATGCCACAAACTCATTTGCGAAAGCTATGAAGGGTGCAGCCCAAGTATTACAAGCAGATATAGGGACACGCATTTGTTATACCCAACATGGAAGTTTTGACGCTCATACAAATGGAATAGCGTTACAAGAGGGTCTTCTTACCGATGTTGCGGGTGGTATTTACGATTTTTATACCGATATGAAACAAGCCAATAAGAGTGAAGATGTGATTATGTTCGTATTTTCTGAATTTGGTAGGAGAGTCAAGGATAATGGCAACGGAACTGATCATGGATCAGGTGGAGTCGCGTTTGTTATTGGGGATGGTGTAGCTGGAGGACAGTACAGCGAGTATCCGTCTCTTCGTAGTGAGGATCTATTGGAAGGCGACCTTCATTTCAATCTGGACTTTAGAAGTTTATACACTGAAATTATGGAAGACTGGATGGAAGTCGACGCTAAACCCGTGGTTAAAGGGGAATACGAGAGAGTGGGGTTCTTGAACTCTAAATAGACGTTAATCTCATGTTGTAAAAAAGGGGGGAGAACATCAAGTTGTTCTTCCCCCTTTTTTCTCTGATTGAGGTTACCTAACTGCTCTTTCCTCCAACCAATCCAAGCTGACTTCTATTCCGAAACCTGGCGCGTCTGACGGTTTAACGTATCCATTCTTTATGACCGGTGTTCCTGGTAGTGAAACCATTTCTTCAAGTGGAACTCCCGGAGGGGAGACACCTTCAGAACGCTCCCCCCATGGAATCACAGGCATTGCATATGCCAGGTGTTGTCCATATGGATAGTTCATACCTGCATGACCTATAACGGTCAATCCATGTGCCTCCGCTATATGACAAATTCTGATACTGGCGGTCATGCCTCCTACCCATTGTATGTCTGGCTGTAGTATGTCTACCAAGCCACGACCTGCTGCATCTGCGAATGGATGTATCGTATACCAGTGTTCTCCAGTAGCAAGCGTTTGTCCAGGAACTCGTGCCCTAAGCTTTGCGTAGCTGTCCATATCCTCTGGAAGCATATAATCCTCGAGCCACTTAATGTTGTACGGCTTTAGTGCCTCAGACACTCTCACCGCGTACTCTATGTTCGATGACAGCCACGAATCTACAGCCAGTTCTACATCAGGTCCGATCTGGTCACGAGCATTCGCTATTATCTCCACGTTTTTATTTAGACCCGCAAGTCCTTCTTCGGGACCGTGTCGTAAAAAGACTTTTACAGCNTTAAATCCGAGGTCCATGAACCAATCCATATAATCACTTGTTTTATATCGGAGCATTGTGTTCGAGGCGTAGCAGAAAATCTGGTCTTTTACGGGACCTCCCAGTAGTTCATATACTGGTCGTTTTAGCAATTTACCTTTAAGATCCCATATCGCGTTATCCACTGCGCTTATTGCATAGCTGGCAATACCTGCGGTTCCGTGGGCGGCTGATGCTCGCCTCATCATGTCCCACAATTTCTCAGTTGCCAGTGGATTGAGCCCAACTATAAGCTCGGAGAAGTGATCATTTATGATGGAGGATACCGGCCCGGCAGCTACGGACATTCCCAATCCCCATGTACCGTCATCTGCAGTAACAACACAGGCAACTTTATCCCAACTGTCGGACCATGTTCTTCCGGGACGGTCACTTGCGTACCTGTCCATTGGACTCGCGAAATAACCTCCATTTGGATCTTCTTCAACCCGAGGCATAGTTGTGGGACTAGGGGCAACGTTTATTGGAAACGCCTTTACGCTCTTTATTTTCATATCCATTCCTTTTCTGCTTGGAGATTAACTTTTACCTGTATTGTTTGCTGCTGCTGCATGGTTCCATGGGATAATCCATTCTTCTTTTATATCCATGCCAAATCCTGGTGCATCAGATGGTTTTATATATCCGTCCTTTGGCATCGNCATTCCTGGGATAGGACATAGTTCGTCAAGTGGAATACCTGGATCAGACCCCATCCAGAACTCAGCCATAGGGGATTCCGGCATAGATATCGCGAAATGTTGACCCCAGGGGGAAGCGGCGCCGGCGTGAGGTATTGTTATAATTCCGGCTGCTTCTCCTATAGCGTATATTTTCAAAGCCTCAGTTAACCCACCACACCATTTAAGATCTGGCTGTAGGACATCGACTGCTCTGTTCTCAACTAGTTGTCGGAACGTCCATCTGCCATGGTGGTCTTCACCGGTTGCCAAGGGTACCCAGTTTATTGCCTTTCTAAGCTCAATGTGTCCTTCGAGATCTGTTGGAATCAAAGGTTCTTCCAACCAGCGTAATCCATANGGCCTTAGTCTTTCAGCCATCCGAATCGCGAACTCGACATTGAACGACATGACAGGGTTGTACATCAATTCGGAATTACTTCCTACAATTTCTCTTGCAGAGGCTATTTTTTCCTCTACTATATTAAGTCCGTCGATTCCCATATCGTAATGGGCTGGGTTGGAGACTTTAAAGTGCTTGAATCCCAACTCTATTGACCAATCTAGATCATCGGAGGTTACGTAACATAACGCCTTTTCCCGACAGGGACCTCCTATTAGACTATAGACTGGCTGGTCCATAAGTTTTCCTTTTAGATCCCAGAGCGCTAGGTCTATTCCAGATTGAGCTACTGTAGCCAGTCCCCCAGACCCGAATCTCTGACTTGACCTCCACATAAGATCGTTGAGAAATTCCAAGGCAAAACAATCGCGACCCTCCAAAAGAGGTGCAAAGTGAAAATCAACTACTGCCGCTGTTATTTCACCAAAACTGGTTTCTCCAAGGCCCCACGTGCCATCTTCTGCTATCACTTGCACCCAGGTGCTTTCGGATGTATTTGCTCCAGGCATCTTGCCATGCACTGTTTCGAATTCTGGATATTTGTTTATGGGAAGTGCTCTAGGAGACGTGTTGTTCCAATTTGGTCTTCTTGACTTAGACGTGGGTGGTTTCTTAGGGATATTGAGCGTGACAGATCTAACTTTTTTTATTTTCATAAGGGACTCCAGAATATAATAGCGATCGGTTGTTGGATAAGTTAATGACCCTTGATTACTTCGTCAGTTAAAAGTTTGTCTATCTCATCCTGTGGCATGTCCAATACTTCTCTCATAACCTCTAAGGTGTGTTCACCCAGAAGAGGAGGGTGTCCCTGGGNTGAAGCGGGTGTTCTACTTAGGTGTTGAAGTGCGGAGCCTAGGAGTTGTATGTTCCCCAGGGAAGGATGATCTACATTCCATAAGGCATTTCGCGCTTCAGCCTGAGGATCCTTAAAAACATCTTCAATTGTGTTTATTGGCGTCACAGTTAATCCGGCTGATTGCATCTTCGACATCCAGTGCGAGATGGGTTTTTCTCCTATTTGGCCATTTAGGAGCTCTTCTAGCTCGTTTCTGTTCTCAACTCTGAGAGCATTTGTTGTGAATCTTGAGTCTTCAACCAGGTTAGGCAAGCCGATAGTTTCGCAAAGCCTGCGAAACTGATCGTCATTGTTTGCGGCGGTCATGAAGTCCCCGTCAGATGCTCGGAAATCCTGGTAAGGAGCTACTTGGGGATGCGCGTTCCCTATTCTTCCTGGAGATACCCCAGTAGCAAGATAGCTCTGGGCTATATTCGCCATGCAGGCTATGCCCACATCGAAAAGTGATACATCTATATGCTGTCCTTTACCACTAAGACTCTTTTCGTGTAGCGCTGAAAGAATTCCAATTAGTGATGTAAGCCCAGTAAGGATGTCTACCCACGCTGCTCCGACTTTGGTAGGCCCGCCGTCGGGCTCGCCAGTGACACTCATGATTCCGGTCATGCCTTGCAGCGCTGCATCGTAACCTGGTTCTTGAGCCCTCGGGCCAGTTTGTCCAAATCCAGTTACAGAGGCGTAGATCAATCCCGGATTTATTTCAGCCAAGGATGTGTAGTCCAGCCCAAATCTGGCTAAATTCCCAACTTTGAAATTTTCAACAAATATATCTGCCTTAGAGGCAAGATCTTTAATAATCTTTTGTCCTCTTTCTTCCCGGAGATTTACAATAATACTTTTCTTTCCTCTATTGGCTGACAAATAGTATGCGCTTTCGTCACCAACAAAAGGCGGTCCCCAACTCCGGGTATCATCGCCCCAAGGAGATTCTACTTTCCACACTTCGGCTCCTAAGTCCGCCAAAATTTGGGTACCAAAAGGTCCAGCCAATATTCTCGATAAGTCGAGCACTTTTATATCTTTTAAGGCACTCATATTCCCCCACTTTCTTTATAAAGGTTTCGGGCAATGTTAAATGTCAGCATCACTACTTACAACAACGGGATGTCATACATGGCTGTACTATAGGTAAGTCAGTAAGATGCACATTTTCTTTAGGGTAGTTCCGAAAAAAACATTAGTTTTAAGGTCGTATTATTTTGAAAACTGGAATAACCAACAGTGGAATGTCATCTANGAGGCTCGGCCTCNTAGATGACCACATTGAACGAAACTATATTAATACAGGGAAATTCACGGGTTCCCTCGTTGCAATTTATAGAAAGGGCAGATTAGCCCATTATTCAACCTTGGGCCTGATGGATAGAGAAAGAAAAAAGCCTGTTCAATGGGACACAATTTATCGTATTTTTTCAATGACTAAGCCGGTGACATCTGTAGCTTTAATGATGTTATTTGAAAAAGGTTTAATACAGTTAGACGATCCCGTATATAGGTATATTCCTTCCTTTAAGAAATTGCAGGTATATGTATCAGGAGTGGACGGCTCATTTGAAACCAGGGCCCCAGATCGCTCACTCACTATTAAAGATCTTTTGTCTCATCAATCGGGATTTACCTATGATTTTCTAAAAGAGAACGAGATAGATGCGNCTTACTCAACTCGTGGTATAGGAAGCGCAGGCCAGAAAGACCTAACCAGCTTGATTGATTCTTTATCGGATATACCTTTGCTGTTTTCTCCTGGAGACAGATGGAATTATTCAGTGTCCACAGATGTATGCGGGTATTTGATAGAGCTTATTTCTGGACAAAGCCTAGACACATTTTTTTATGAAAACATATTTGAACCGTTGGGCATGACGGATACTGGATTTTACGTACCCTCTGCAGACATTCATAGGTTTTCAGCCAATTACATTTTTAACTTAAATGGTCCTCCCAAGCTGTTGGAGGATCCTTCCCAAAGTAGGTTCACGGAGCCCCCATCGTTCCTATCAGGAGGAGGAGGGCTAGTCTCTACTGCGGAGGATTATTTGGCCTTTTGCAGGATGATACTCGGGGAAGGCGAATTCAACGGAAACAGAATATTGAGTAGAAAAACTATCAATCTTATGTCTGCTAACCACCTCACGGGGGGAGTAGACCTAGCTGAAGTAGCATCAGGGAGATGGAGTGAAACAACTTATCAGGGAATGGGGTTTGGATTGGGGTTTTCAGTGGTTAAGGACCCTGCGATGACCTTGATTCCTGGCTCTGTAGGGGAGTTGGCTTGGGGAGGTATGGCTAGCACGGCTTTTTGGATCGATCCGCTAGAGGACATGGCTGTGGTATTCATGACCCAGTTGGTTCCTTCTGGCACGTACAACATCAGGAGAGAGCTACGAACACTTGTCTACAGTGCTATAGAAGACTAGGGTAAATTGGGAACAGAGGGTATTTTGTCTACCCATGGTTGAGTGATTTCAAATATCCTTCCGCACCTTAACACTTCGTAGTCTGACGCATAAGGCCCGATTATTTGGAGTCCAGTNGGCAGACCATCGCTATGGAATCCGGANGGCAATGTAATTGCTGGGTGTCCAGTGAGATTAAACGGATGTGTGTAGGGATACCAGGTTTGGCGAACTATTCCAACTTCAATTCCTTCAACAATGACTGGATCGTATAGATCATTTCCCGTTTCTAGCGCCGTCCTTGAAAGGGTAGGAGTTACAACAAAATCAAATTTATTAAACCAACTCTGGACTTTTCTAAAGAGTTCAGTTCTCTTGTATATGGCTTCCTGAAGTTCTGTACCCGTGTAGTTTTTGGCTTCATTTAAGGAACGAAGCAATGAGGGAGTCATTTCATTTTCCCATGCGTTGATGTATTTTCCAAATCTGGCCTTCCAAGCGGACTGGTTAATTATTCGCCAGTACGGCTCCGGGGATTCGAATTCATCGGTCATCTCTATAATTTCTGCCCCTGCGGATTCTAAGGCATTCAGAGAAGACATGGTAATACGTAATACCTCTGAATCGACGATAGAATTCCCCATTAGGGTTCTCCATCCAATCTTTTTCCCATTCAANTCACCGGGATTCATCACGGCGTCCAAGTAATTTTCATTGTTACGTCCCATTGAGTGGACGTCCGATGAGTGCTCACCTGCCATAATCATTAACATGGCAGCAGAGTCTGATACTGTTCGTGTGATTGGTCCTGTATAACTGTAGTTTCCAAAGGAATCAGGGTTCGAATCATTTGGGACAGTTCCTAGAGTAGCTTTCATACCCACGACGCCATTAGCCGCCGCTGGTATTCTTATAGACCCTCCTCCGTCAGTGCCTACATGTATGCTTCCAAGNCCCGCTGCAGCCGCTACTGCCGCTCCTCCACTTGAGCCTCCTGCGATACGATTTTGGTCCCATGCGTTGACTGTCTGACCGAATAGTGGAGCGCTTGTGAACGGCTTGTGTCCAAACTCCGGAGTAGTAGTTTTTCCAATGAGTACTGCCCCTGCATTTTTCAATCTTTCTATAGCCACCGCATCAGAACTAGGGAAATTCTCGTCGAAGATACGTGACCCCATGGTGGTTCTTATCCCAGCTGTGTTTATTAAATCTTTCACTGTTAATGGGATACCGTGCAGAGGGGATAGTTCTTCTGAAGTCGAGACTTTGGAGTCGGCCTTTCTTGCTTCCTCTAGGGCTTCTTCCCTGCAGATTGTAATGAAGGCATTTAGAGTGCTTTGGGTTTGCTCCGCCCGATCTAGAGCGGCCAACGTTACTTCCTCAGAAGATAGTTCCTTGCTGGCTATGGCAGCTGACAGTTCCAGCGCAGGTATGAAGGCGAGGCTTTCTTTATTTATACTCATGGCGTTCAGGATGCTCGAGGCTGTTCTAATCTTACTCTTGATCTAGGGACGGGTCCTTCACAGGATCCACATTGATATATCACCTCGACAGACTTACCACAGTCATCGTGTATAAGTTCGATTTCACCCTTGGTATGGCGGGAACCCCAGACCGCTAANGCTCCTGCCACTACACCTAATTCGTGCCCTTTTCTTGTAAGTAGGTACTCGGCTCTGGGAGGATGNGCGCTATAGAATTTTCTTTCAACAATTCCGTGTTCTTCCAGATTTTTCAACCGTGAAGATAAAACGTTTGGTGAGATGCCTTCGACGGCATTCTCAAGGTCTGCGAATCTACTTACTCCTTTTAGCAATTCTTGTAGAACTAAGAGGGTCCACCGTTCTCCCACCAATTCTAGTGCTCTTGCTATTGGGCCTTCCTGTGAATAAGTTCGTGGCATTTTGTGACTCCACAATTGCTATGACTTGTAATAACATAGTCGCTATGTATTTAATATGTAATTAACTATTGATGTGACGGACTAATTATTGATAAAAATGTTGCTAATTTTGATGGTGTGAAATTGGAATCTGTTTTCTCTTGCACTGGTGTGTCTGTCTCGTACACACAGAATAACTCAAACATACCTGTGGTGTCAGATATTTCATTCTCCGTGGAGAAAGGAGAAGTAGTATCTGTGATTGGTAGAAGTGGCGTGGGTAAGACTACTCTTCTCAGGTTGGCTGCTGGTTCCATTATTCCGGATCAAGGATTAATAGATGTCTGTGGGACTCCCCCTTTNGTCGCCCGAAAGGACAAGCGAATAGGATTGGTTTCCCAGGAAGATTCGTTACTTCCATGGTTAAGCGTGGAAGGTAATGTAGGTGTTTCTCTCACTATGGGTCAGTCACCAAAAGATTCACAATTGAATGATGTATCCAAAATGGTCCAAAGTGTAGGTTTGTCAGATTATGCTGGATTCTATCCGCATCAGCTTTCATCCGGTATGAAACAGAGAGTTGCTATCGCAAGGGCATTCATTCACAAACCAGACTTGATTCTTCTCGATGAACCTTTTGGGCATTTGGACGAAATTACAAGGACGATTTTAAGAGAAACCCTTATTAATCTATGTAAGCAATCAAAAATTTCAGTATTGCTCGTTACCCATAGTATAGATGAAGCCCTTGCTGTATCGGACAGGGTCTTAACACTCGCAGGTATGCCTTCTAGTATTAGACATCAAATGACTGTAGATGAATTTTCCCGGTCTGACTTGGACTCCAGATCTATCCTTCTGGAGTCGTTGGGTTACGAGCAGATTGGATGAGCCTTAAATGTCACGTCTAATACCAGTAATTTTAGTTTTACTTTGCCTTATCATATGGCAGACGGCCATTCATGTTTGGGATGTACCGGTATATCTTATGCCATCTCCAGATAGGGTATTCATGACTTTGGTCACTGACTTTTCAACATTAATGGAAGACTTTGGTTACACTGCTTTCGAAGCTGCTGGGGGTTTAATATTGGGTGTGATAGTGGCGATTATTATTGGTTTATTTTCGGCTAGATTCGCACTTGTTGAAACTACCGTCATGCCTCTTGCAGTCTTTGTAAAAGTTACACCTGTTTTGGCAATTGCACCTCTATTCGCAATTTGGTTTGGGTTCGGTTTTCTCCCTCGCTTTCTTATCGTTGCGATCGTTACTTTTTTCCCCATCCTAGTTAATACTGTCGCTGGACTAAAGGCAACCAGTCAACCGATAACGGAATATTTTGAATCACTCGGAGTTTCTAAATGGGAAATTCTTATGAAAATACGTATTCCATACTCTCTTCCATACCTTTTTGCAGCGTTAAAAGTTTCTATTCCATTATCAATAATAGGAGCCGTGATAGGTGAATGGTTTGGATCCAGTAACGGCTTGGGAAATCTCATTATGGTGTCACACGGGAATCTTGATACGGAGACTCTTTTCGCCTGCATATTTCTCCTTGCCATATTAGGCGTAATTGCCACTTCAGCTGTTGTTGTTTTAGAAAAGCGTTTTATTTTTTGGCACCCTTCTGTTGGAACTTTTTAACCATNAAGAATAGTAGAGGAGTTAAAGTGAAAAGGCTGTTTTTTGTTTTTGCCGGTCTTATGGTTTTCTTATTGGTGGCTTGCACGGAGTCAGAGCCTCATAAGGTTACGTTTATGGCTGGCTTCAAACCTCAAGCTAATCTTCCATTCGTGGCTGCTTATGTCGCCCAGGAGAAAGGTTATTTTGCTGATGAGGGCTTGGAAGTTAGAATTCTTCATTCCGCTGGGGGCGGGGAGAATATGACCTTGCTGTTGGCTGGAAAAGTTGACTTTACCACTGCAGACGCAAATTCGGTCCTGAAATATCGAGCTTCTCGACAAGCGCCTGTGAAAGCCATTGCCCTTTTTGGTCAGAGAGGGCAACAGGCTTTTATTTCTTTATCTGAGTCAGGTATTAAAAGCCCTCAGGATTGGACTGGGAAACGATTTGGGTACAAGATCAGCATCCCGCCTGATTACCTCGCAATTGCTGATGCAGTTGGCTTGGATAGAGACTCGATGGAGGAGATTCAGGTTGGATTTGATCCTCGGATTTTGTTGGAAGATAAGGTAGATATACTGGCGGTATTTAAATCCAATGAGCCAGATACTATAAGGTCAATGGGTCATGAAGTCGAAGTATTTGAAGCTGCGGACTATGGCGTCCCTACACTGGGTCTTACGTATATCGCCACAGAGCAAACAATTGGCACAAAAACGGAAACAACAAAGGGTTTTCTTAGGGCGACTATGAGAGCGACCGAATTCATCTGGCAAAATCAGGAGGCCGCACTAAACATAGTAATGAAATACGCAGAAAACGAGAATAGGGATCACATGAAGTTTATGTTGGAGACAGAATTGTCGGATTCTCTGTCGGAAGCCACCGTTGTTGGAGGCTTGGGGGCACTAAATGGTTCCCGTTGGAACGAATTAAGAGATGTTCTATTAGAGTATGGTGCCATAGAGGAGAATGTGGATATTGAGGATGTGATTGACGATGGCCTGAGGGCTTCTCTATTTGAAGACGGAAAACTGAAGTAGGTAGTGGAAAAACTAGGGACTCAACAGAGACTTAGGGCCTGGAGTAATTAAAACGCTTCGGGTTCTAAGGCAATATTTGCAAGATCTTCTCGAGTGTAGGAACCGAGGCTTCTAAAGTTCATATCAGTATAGTTTTTTATCCACCTCAAGGTTATTTTTCTTGATGCCCTGTAACGAGACTCTATTTCAGATAGTTCTTTTCCCGAAAACTGTGTGCCTCTTAATCGTAAAATATCATCGGTTTCTATGTCTGTGACCTGGCGGACTGAACCTAGAGAGTGCTCTTGTTCCGTATCTTGCCCAACAGCCGAGTGTATTATTCGTTGCGATACTTGCCCGACTGAAATTCGAGCTGTGGCAAGATCCTCCATTAAGGCAGGCCGTTTTCCCTCACGCCCTTCCATACTGTCTATACCTTTGGCTCCTCTACCACTNAGCCAACCTTCCACGTACTCTATTATTGTTCGTATATTCCGTCTTGTACCTTCGGTTGTTATTGCCCCTACCGGGGTTTCAATGGATAAAGGGAAATTTGCTGGATCCTTTAATTGCTCCGGTGGGACCCACCCAGTGTCCCACCATTCTGTGAATGGATCAGATGCCGTTTTCATATGATATATGTGAGCACTCCAGCCTCTTAGAAAACCCTGCCTTGCCTCCCACTCTTTGTCCGATCTAATAGAGTCTGCTGCTAGTTCATTTATTTCTTCGTCTCGGCTAGGTAGTGCTGTAGCCATACCACCGATTGCCACTGCGCCATGTTTNAAGCATACTGCNACTAGTCGCCTGAAGATGTTTGCTATGAACTCTGTTGTTTTGACGTCCACGTCAAACCGATCAGGCCAGATAGATTTATCGTCCGCCATGATGTATTCGAGTATGCTTGCTTTCAGGTCCCATCTTGCCGCATTAAGACCTGCACCATATGGNCCCAGAGCATAGAGCATATTTTCCATACGGAAGACTGTGGGTAGCGACTCCACCAGAATAATCGCTTTTATAATGGCATTCTGAGGGAGTCTTAAAAGTTCCCGGCTTGCTTCAAACATGTCATGATATATAGAAGTTTCTTCTACACTTTCCAACTTTGGCAGGTAAAAATAAACCCCTTGTTTCAAGTTGATTTGTTCTTTACCAGCGTGGAATAACGTCAGTGCTGTGCCCAGGATTGTCGCTGACACTGGATTTCCGTCTATAGTGACGTCTGTCTCATCGAGATGAAGTCCTCTCTCTCTGTGCATAAAAAATGGCAGAGGTCCCGGTTCAATCTCATAAACCCTTCCCCTAGAAACGTCCTCAAATCTTAACGAACCGGTTACTGAGTACATTCTATTTAAAGCGGAGTTTACAGTGTCCCCAAACGAGTGGCCTCCCGAATCTTCATCGTCATCCAGATATCCTACAGCCCTTTCTCCTTCAGGCCCTGGGTTAACAGCGTTTATAAACATGCTTGCTATCCCAGCTGGCCCAGAGATTTCTATTCCTGGCTGTTGTAAGTCATCTGGTACGGTGTCTACCTGCCAGTCTGTTGTGTTGATTTCACTAACTGGTAGTTCCAACACTTCGACGCCATTTTGGTGCACGCTCTCGACAGTTCGGATTCGTTCTTTATGCGCTTCCAATATTCTGTCGGAAAGCAAATCATGCAGTGACAGTAGGTATTCTTGAAATTCCTCAGTAAAAAGAACTTCGGTCCCTTCAATGTTTGGGAACAATAATCTTGTGTTCATAGATATATATTGTTAACGGGGGTTCCTTAGCTTATAAAAATATTGGTTAGTGGACTTCTTGTTTCAGAATAGAAGAGTGCTTCTCTCTCAATTTTATTACTTTGGGTGCGATAATGAATTGGCAATATGGTTGATATGGGTTGTTTTTAAAGAAAGACTGATGGTAGTCCTCTGCTTCATAAAAGACACCAAGTTCACAGACCTCGGTCACGATAGGATTTGGAAAAACCTGGTTTGTTCCCAGATCTGAGATAAGGCTTTCTGCAGTCGTTTTTTGGATGTCTGAATGATAATAAATCGCAGATCGATACGAGCTCCCTATGTCGTTTCCCTGTCTATTAAGGGTGGTTGGATCGTGGTAACCGAAGAATATTTCCAATACCGTTTTATAGTCTAGCTTTGAAGTTTCAAATTCAACATTGACTGCTTCTGCATGTCCTGTTGTTTCGGAACATACTGAGGCATAGTCTGGGTCAGTGGTGTGTCCTCCTGTATAGCCTGAAGTTACCTTCACTACCCCGTCAACGAGCTCAAATACTGCTTCGACACACCAGAAGCACCCGCCTGCAAGTGTCGCCGTTTCTGTGTTTGACATTTCCCCTCCTCAATTCGAATCTTTTCTTCAATGGTAAAACAGTTATATCCAGTTCGAGATTATACAACCCGGCACATATTTTTGGTTGTTTCAACTATTATTCAGCATATTTTGGGCAATGCTGTACCATTTTCTGATGGTTTCCATATGTGATAGTCAGCCTTATTCTGGTTTGAGATATTCTTAATGAGAGAAGTAGCGAGTAGGACTTTCTCCTCATTTTCTGTTCCTGGTTTCCGACTGATGTGGTCAGCAGACATCGCATTAAACTGGGCGGAATTCATGGAGATAATAATTCTGTCTTGGTTTGTACTTGAGCAAACAGAATCTCCTTTGATATTAGGTATATTTGCAGCTTTGAGATTTACGGGAACTCTAGCGGCACCATTTTTCGGAGTAGTCGTAGATAGATTTGGTCGAAGGCTTATCTTTCTTATGAGCAGAGCATCATTCGTTGTGCTTTCCTCAACTATTTTGGTTTTATCATTTATGAGCATGTTGAGCATTTTTGCGGTTCTGTTGCTCGCTGCTTTTGTGGGATTCTCTCGCACAATGGATAATATAGTCCGTCAGTCTGTATTACCGGACGTAGTTGGAGAATCAAGACTGTCTAATGGAGTTGCTTTATCGAGGACAGGTAGAGATGTAACTCAGATAATAGGCCCAGTTTGTGGCGGAATACTTATGGAGGTCGCCGGAATTGGACTCAGCTATATTCTTGTAGTTTTACTTTATTCACTATCGTTACTACTGGTGTTTTTGGTTAAAGGATTGCCGGGAGCAATAGTGAGTTCTTATTCAACTGTTTCTAGCTCTGTCTTGAAGAATCTTTTCGAGGGATTTCGCTACGTAAAGTCAGAGAGGCTTTTGGTGGGGTTATTGGTCGTGGCTTTTGTAGTTAACCTAACTGCTTTTCCCTTGAACCAAACTCTACTGGCGGTTTCAGCGAAGGATGTTATGAGAGTGGGAGCATACGAGCTTGGCTGGCTTGTGGGGGCTTATTCATTTGGCTCCCTACTAGGATCTCTCTTGATAGGCTCTCTACCTAGCCTGGGATCTGCTGGAAAGATTATGTTTATAGGTTCAGTGTTTTGGCACATAGGGATAATTGCGATGGCATTTATGGAGTGGTTTTATCCATCCATACCTCTTCTAATACTGGTTGGTTGCGCTCAATCGTTTTCGATGGTCACTATGGCCATGATGATTCTCAGATATACATCTCCCGAAATGCGGGGGAGAATTCTTGGTCTCAGGCAGTTGGCTGTATATGGATTGCCGTTGGGATTACTTTTATCGGGTTATGTGGCGGAAGATTTCGGTATTTTTGTCGCCCTAGTTCTGAATGGAGTTATTGGAATAGTGCTATTGTTGCTGTCACTTTGGTTTTGGCCAGTTATGTTCTCTCGCCAACGATTTATGGAGTAGAAGACAGTATTTCTATGACACCAGAACAAAAGAGAATTCAAAATTATTTGATGGGGCAAGGGAGTAAATATTCTTTTGACGAGCTATGGCCAAGGGCAGTCTCAGCTCGCCTCCAGATGATTGATGAGATTCAAGGCTTAACCCAAGATCAGGCTGATTTTAGTTTTGATAAGGACGAATGGACTATAGCTGAGGTGTTGCATCATGTTATCGCAAGCACAGCCAGAGTGACGGAAGTGGTGGAACTTCTAGCTAATGGAGAAATCCCAGATACAGAAGGAGTTGAACCTCCGAGGGAGCCTGCTGACGTAGGTATAAATATACTTATTGGAAAAATAACGGAAGGTGCCATAAATTGGGCTGTAATGACATCAAGGCTTCCTAAGGGTTCAGATGAATCATTAACTTCAAGTCACAGTTTTTTTGGAGAACTGAATTCAGGTGCTTGGTATATGTTCCAAAGAGTTCATGACTTGGACCATATCGGCCAGATTATCGCATGTAAACAACATCCCGATTATCCAGATGGGGTCTGATATCAATAACGGAGTTAGAGTGTGGAAATAGGTATTCGGTCCTTTTCAGGAGTTAGGTCGGACGTTTCCGATTGGAAGCCAGTAGCGGATTTTGCAAGGGAGGCTGAGAATCTAGGTGTAGACTCAATATGGACCTCAGAGGCTTGGGGGACTGATGCTATTTCCCCTCTGGCCTATCTCGCCGCCAAAACTTCTAAAATTAGACTAGGTACAGGTATTATCCAGGTTGGTAGCAGAACCCCTGGGAATCTTATAATGACGGCTCTAACGATGCAGTCACTTTCTGGTGGAAGATTCATTCTGGGAGTTGGAACCAGTGGCCCGCAGATTATGGAAGGTTGGCACGGAGTACGATTTCGTAACCCTGTGACAAGAACTAAGGAAATTATCGAAATTGTTAAGAAAGGTGTTGCTGGGGATGAGCTATCCTACAAAGGCAAAGAATATATTTTGCCTCTTCCTGGAGGTGAGGGGAAAGCTATAAGAAGTAGTGCACCACCTTGTGATGTGCCCGTATGGGTAGCCTCTCTCGGTCCTTCTAATCTTGAAATGACAGGGGCTGTCGCCGACGGCTGGTTGGGAGGTTCCTTTATTCCAGAAACTGGAGGTATATTTATTGACAGGATTAAAGCTGGAGCCGAAAAAGCAGGCAAGGATTTCACTTCAATTGAAATGATGATTCCTCTTTCCTTGGAGTTTACAGATGATGTGTACGAGGCTGGAAAGCGACATGCTAGAGGATATGGATTCACATTTGGTGCTATGGGCTCAATAAAAAATAATTTTTACAAGGATGCCTATGCCAGGCAGGGTTACGGAGAAGCTGTAAATAAGGTTCAGAAGCTATGGAAAGAGGGAAAAAGAGAAGAAGCGAGGGAAGAAGTACCGCTAGAACTTGCTTTGAAGTCCAACTTGATAGGCACCAGTGGAATGGTTAAAGATCGGATACGTTTGTACAGAGACCTTGGGATAAGTTCTTTAAAGGTAGATTTGCCTGGAGAAACAATGTCGGAAAAATTGGATTCTTTAGGCAAGTTGATGGAACTTGTTAGATCTGTGGATTTGGAAATTGCCTAGTATCGAATGAAATTAGCACTTTTCACACATCTTTCCTGGCCGGAAAATATTTCCCAACAAGATGTATTTCATGGTGCTGTGGAACAGGTGCAGATGGCTGAGGCCAGTGGATATCATTCAGCGTGGTTTGCCGAACATCACTTTACGCGCTATAGCATGGGCTCTTCACTGAGTGCGATATTGGGACATATGGCGGCGGCAACTAAAAAAATCCGTTTAGGAACAGGTGTGATTGTTCCAGTTCTGCATAATCCGATCCGCATTGCTGAAGATACCGCCACGGTGGACGTTCTGAGCGGTGGCAGGTTAGATGTTGGATTTGGAAGGGGGGTTTACAGTTACGAGTATGGTGGATTTGGTATTCCGGAGGAAGACAGTCAGCAAAGATTTAGAGAATCTGTATTGTCAGTGCAGAAAATGTGGACCAGACGACCAGTTTCTCTTGATGGAGACTTTTACTCCTTGAGGAATATTGATTTGGTTCCTTCACCTGTTCAAAATCCTCATCCTCCGGTTTATATTGCCGCATCACGCTCTCCTGAAACGTTGAAATTTCTTGTAGAAAATGAATTTTTACTTTGTATTGCTGTCGTTCAAGATACCAGCCATGCTCTCGAATTGGTATCGAGATATAAGAAGCTATGTGCAGATTTTGGCAGCTCCCCACACTTGAGTGAAGTGCCATTTTTTCGATATGTCCATGTATCTGAAACTGAGGAAAATGCCATTGCAAACACTAGGCAACATATTGAATGGATTCAGGACATAATGCAGTGGAGACGTTTTCTGATAGACCATACCGAGGTGGATAGATCCATCAGTGATTGGCGCAGTAAGAGAACCGAATTGCCCCCTAGTTACGAATATATAAGAGACAATCGTGCCTTTATAGGAACACCTGAACAGGTTGCTGAGAAAATTTTGGCTCTGAAGTCGGAAGGAATCGAGTATTTTGGGTCTAATTTCGCTATGGCTGGATTGCCTCAGGAAGAAATTCTCAAATCGATGCGGCTTTTTGACGAGAAAGTAAGGCCTCTGATTGCATGAGGAACCTTAAAGATATTTGTCTATCCAACCATCGTGTTCCTTTTCTCTAGTCACGCGACCAATAAAGTCTGAATACTGTGAGGCTCCTCCTAATTCGGAAGGTTTAGTGCCGCTTCTGAGAGCTTTCATCACTTCGTACACTGCCTTCACCCCGGCCATATAGGGAAGATGGCCCTGCAGAGCTACCTTTACTCCCATCGACGAGAGAAATTTTTTATCTTCAAGTTCCTGTGACAGGCTTCCCAGCATGATTGGTATCGATATAGCATCTCTTGCTGCTGCTAATTCTTCTCTGGTTGATATGCCTGCAAAAAACATGGCGTCAACCCCTGCGCTTTCATATTGTTTTGCCCTTTCTACGGCATCTTCGATACTGGTTAAGCTAAAAGCGCTTGATCTTCCAGCAATGATCAGTGAAGAATCTGATCGCCCTTCAAGAGCAGCTTTCATTTTTCCGATACCCTCATCAATTGAAATAAGCGTTGGTTTTTGCGTTCCATACGGACGAGGAAGATGAGTGTCTTCAATCGTTAGAGCTGCCACTCCTGCGTTTTCCAATTCCTCAACGGTTCTCTTGACGTTAAGAGCATTGCCGTAGCCGTGGTCGGCGTCCACGAGTAAGGGCAGGTCGGTATTCCTACAGATTCTACGAGCTTGATCTGCAAATTCGGTTAGTGTCAGTACTATGTAGTCCGGTGCTCCTAAAACTACGGAAGAACCAATGGATCCGGCGAACATACCTATTTCAAAACCGACTTCGGTGGCCAAACGAGCTGAAACCGCGTCATACACCGAACCAGGGAATAAACATTCTTCACCCTGCAGCACTTTTCTAAATATTTCTCTTTTTTCACTGTCTAGCATTTGCACATATTCCTCCTACATAGAAAGTTGAAGTCTAGCAGAATGATTGAATTATATGGTGAGTCTTCAATATAAATTCTGATTGTATTCCTCAGTGTAATTTTCTGTGTAAACTGTGAGGACACCTTAAGTTAATTGGGAGTATGTGGAGTGACTAAACTAATAATAGCTGTTTTCGATGGCCTTCAGCCTGCTCAGGTTTCTCCCGAATTAGCTCCGAATATATATGGTGTTGCAGAGAGAGGAGTTTTTTTTGAGAATCATCATCCGGTGTTTCCGTCTGTTACTCGAATAAATGCTGCATCTATGGTTACAGGGGTGACACCAGGCTTACATGGGTTGGCGGGAAATTCGTTTGTTGCGAGGGATTATGATCCAACAAGGGTGATATCTGCACTAAACACTGAGATGGCTTCAATTGCAAAGACAGGATTGAGGGTATTGAATGCCACTACGCTTCAAGAAATACTTAATCCATATGACATGAATTACGTTGCCTTAGGGGTTGGCACTAGCGGGAATGCCTATGCTCATAATCCCCTTGCCGAAACTCACGGAGGTGCAACTATTCATCCAGAGTTCACAATTCCATCTACGATCCAGGATCATATTGAAAACACGTTTGGAGAATGGCCAGCAGAAACCTTACCAAACCTGCCGCGGTATGAACATGCAATGAACATATTTTTGGACTATGTCCTAGGAGATATATCGCCAGAAATTGCCCTTATATGGTCCTCAGAACCTGATAAGTCCCAGCATATGTATGGGGTGGGTGCGGAGGAGTCCAATCACGCCTTGAGGGAGTCTGACGAGCAGTTCGGAAGACTGGTGCAATTTATAAAATCTCATTCTTTAGAAGATGAGATTAATCTCATGATTGTTTCCGATCATGGCTATTCAACAATCATCGATAGTGTTGATCTTGAAAATGAGCTGAAGGGTGCTGGTTTTACCGTCGGTAGTGGTACCGGGGAGGTCCTCGTGGCCCCAAACGGCGGCTGCGTACTCCTCTACGTAGGTGATTCAGATTTAGATGTATCTGAGAAGATTTCTGAATGGATTATGTCTCAACCCTGGTGTGGAACCGTTTTAACCTCTGACAGGCTTGGCAAGATCGAAGGAACTTTGCCTTTGAGTCTGATTGGGTGTGATGGGCCAAGGTCACCCGATATTACAGTGTCATTCAAATGGACTTCTGATTCCAACGAAAATGGATTTCCTGGCTATGTGTTTTCAACAGGTGGTGTAGGAGGACAAGGGCAACATGGATCAATGAGTAGATATGAAATGAATAACACTTTGATATGCTCCGGACCTGCGTTCAGAACTGGGGAACGCTTTCTTTCGCCTTCAGGAAATATAGATGTTATGCCTACCGCTCTGGATCTGTTGGGGCTTCCTGTACCGGCCAGCGTATCCGGGAGGATTTTAAAAGAGGCCTTTCGTCGATATAACGAACCAGTTATAGCAAATGGTGAGACTCATGTCGCTTCCCGGGCTTTAGAAGTGGATGGAAAAGAGACTACCTATACCCAGAAAATAGCAATTTCCAAAGTAGGTTCTTCTGTTTATCTTGACGAGGGAAATGGCTGTAGAGATTCTGACTTATAACTAAGAACTTTATGGGGAGAAAATATATTGGGAACGAATTTAGATAGTCAAAAATCCCACGTAATTCTAGAAAAGTACCTTTGGGATGATGATCCCTTAGATAAAGACGCTAATTTTAAACGAGACGTTGTTCTTTACACAAAAGAGGACCCAATGCCTACAGTGTCAAGGCTCAGTAGGAATCTAGATATTCCCGAAGGCGCGGTCATCAGGTATGTGCTTTGTAAGTGGGCTGCTTCTGGAAGTGACGCCTTGCTAGAAACCGGCTCCAATATGGTCAACAAAATGTCTGACATATTAGAGCAGGCAGAACAAGACGACACCTCCCACGCTCGCTTAGAAGCGTATCAGTCCTTGCGGAAAATCGTTTCGTGGTTGCGCGTTCCTCTTGACAATCCTGACTACAGAAATGTTTAAGAAATTCCCAACTCTGCTCTCAAATCGTTGATAGTTTGAGGTCTGCTTCTGGAAGCACGTCTTTCTCTCATACCGATTGGAAGATTTTCAACCTCTGCGTTCACTTTTATTGCTACGAAAACAGGACCTTCTTGCTTCATTATTTCTTCAAGACTGGTGGATAATTCCTCTAAGTCATCAAAGTTATAGGCGGCGGAGTAGCCTGCTCCTTTGGCCACCATGGCATAATCAATGTCTTCAGAGTTTGGCACAGGTTGTCCGCCAGTCGTTGCATAGCAACCATTGTCCAATAGGAAATGGACAAAGTTCTTTGGTTTTTTACCTGCTATTGATGCAAGAACTCCCAAATTCATTAGTAATGCGCCCTCGGTGTCGAAATGGACGACTTTGTGTTCTGGCAATCCTAACGCTAATCCAAATATGGATGCCGTGGATTGTCCCATTGATCCGCCCAGCGATATGTCTCTGTTAACGTTTGTTGTCACATCAGCCCAGTGTTTTCCAGATGTTCCTTGAACAGAAACAATTGCGTCACCTCTGTGTTCTTGAAAAGCCTCATAAACCTTCTTGGCCTCTATCATTAAAACCTCTCCTACTTTATTGCTGTAACTCGACCACCATTTGGTGGTCAACATATTTCCAATCAAATTTGATCTAGGAGTTACCTGTTAAATCCATGATATTCATCACCAATCAGGACTACAACTGGTCTCTTACTTTTTCGAGTAGCCTCAAAAGCCTCTGTAATTCTTGGACCATCGTCATCGTGTTCGACCAAGTAGTAATCAATTCGGAATGCGTTGAGAAAAGGTTCCGTATAAGTGGCAGCACTATCAGGGGTATGACCCTTTCGGGTCCATCCACGGTAACCAACAACCATTAGAAGAGGAAAGCCGGCATCTAGAACTTGACCTCTTATAGAGTCTCCGGATTCCATCATTCCTGTGTTTTGAATCAAAACCACGGGTACTTTTCCGGCGACATTAAGGCCTAAGGCTACAGCCATCGACTCGCCCTCGCGGGAAACAGGTACCACATCAAGCCAGTCCTGGCCTTCCATAAGTTCATAAAGATAATTTGTCTCACTATCGGGGATGGTAATTATGTGAGTGACTCCGTTTTTCTTAAATTCCTCGATTAGGGTCTCTGGTCTAAGGATCTGCATTTGTTGATCGACCATAGATTTTTCCTCCACTCTTTTGCTATTTCTCTAACATGTCTCCAGCTTAGGCTGGGAAAGTATATACGACTGGACCTGCTAATGTCCTCCACTAGCCTACGAGGGGATTTGATATTGCTTTACGTTATGATTCCCCATAATTTTTAATCTGTTTGACGAAGGGAACATCCAATGTATTACAACACAACACCTTACAAAGCCCCCGTCCCTGTAGTGAGAGACGACAGAACACATGCTCTGGTTAACATTCTTCCAAGAGAGGGGAAAAGGCTAATTGCTCGTGGGGTTCTGGAATTGCCGGAGGTCAAACGAGCCCTAGAAAATGGATGGCTCGTAGTGTCTAGAGGTATTACACCATCCTATATTTTGGAGGAGCTGACAGGTCAAGAATATGATAATGCTAACTGTACCGCTGGCATTGTCACCGAGGGACGCATGGCAAGTGTATTGGAAGAGGACAGACTAGGCCCGTGGGTGTTCAAGGCCGGGACTTTAGACGAAACACCTGTTCCAGTCGTACTTGATCAATTTACTGCATACGATGTGTCTGTGAAGGGCGCTAACGCGGTTGATCCTGATGGAAACATCGGGGTTTTTGCAGCAGATAAAGCTGGAGGTACGGTTGGTGGAATTTGGCCCACTATAACTGCCCGAGGTGCTCACTGGGTTGCTCCGGTAAGTCTTGAACGTTTGATTCCTTCAGTCATAGAGGCCGCTAGACATTGCGGGAATCATCTTTGGGATTACACCATGGGACAATCCGCTGGATTTATGCCTGTCGTAAACGCTTTGGTTGTTACTGAAGTACAGGCGATTGAGCTTCTGACAGGTGTGACGGCGGTTCATGTGGGTTCGGGTGGTGTTGCAGGCTCAGAGGGGGCGGTGATGTTAGCGTTGGAGGGGGAGCATGATGTGGTTCTAAAAGCATTTGAACTCATTGAGGACATCAAGGGAGAACCTCAGTTTGATCCACCAAGACTTGTCCCTTACATAAGAGAGCCTGAAACCGCACCCTCTGGGTGACAGCTTACAAGAAAAAACCCTTCCTAAGGTAGATTGAATATTGGTGACTAAAGGTGGTTAGTTCGTATATATTTCATTTACTGTTTTATAATTCATGAATAGAAATTGGTCTTTTGACTGTTAACACGGAAGTGCAAAACGTGAAGGATTGATTTTTCAGATGATTATTTTTATCGAAAGGCAAATTATTCACTAATGGGATCTTTTTCAAGACTCAAGCTTGGGACGTTTTTTTCTTGGCGCCTTTCGTTGTTCTATGGATGGTGGTTGGTAATCCTCACCCTCTTTCTTAATGCAATTACTGGAGTGCCGGTATTTGGTGCGGTTGGTATATGGATAGATGCTTTAGAAACTGATTTTGGATGGAGTAGAACTCAGCTTGCTTTAGCCTTCTCACTAGGTACGTTGGAAGGGAGCATAGTAGGACCAGTAGTTGGAATTATAGTGGATAGGATTGGCGCTCGAAGGGTGGTGGTGATAGGGGTGATTATCATAGGGGTTGGATTCCTGATTCTTAGCCAGACCAGTGGATTATGGATGTTCTATCTTGCTTACGCAGTGATCATGCTTGGTGCGTCTGGTGGTGGTTGGCTGCCAATGATGACCGTTATCAATAATTGGTTCGATAGGAAACGAAGTCTAGCGATGGGCTTTGGTGGCATTGGATTTTCTATGGGGGGGTTTGTCCTAGTTCCCTTGCTGGCATGGATGGTTGTTCCTGACCATTTGGGTTGGCGATTCACCGCTATGGGATTGGGATTATTGTTCGTGGTTATGGCATATCCTGTCTCAAGATTTATACGTAATACACCTGAAGAATATGGGGAAGTGCCGGACGGAAAGGTAATCAGAAAAAATTTGATGGAAGGTAATTCTTCCGCCATTTCTACTTCGAGTGACAAGGCTGAAGCCACCGATCACGGTATAGATTATGGAGTTCTGCAGCTTCTCAAAATTCCTGTATTTTGGACTCTGTCCATATGTAACGCTAGTTCTTCGATGCTTATAGGTACGATGACAGTACACTTCATTATCTCTCTTAAAGATCAGGGGATACCAATACAGACTGGGGCTTGGATATGGGGCGCAACCATGCTATTTTCGGGTGCTGCACAGATTCTTGGTGGTTGGTTGGGGGATCGAGTTCCTAAAAACGTTGCATTATGTGTGTTCGGTCTGCTTCAGGGAATAGGAGTTATATTTGCTACTTTCTTAACAGATC
This sequence comes from Chloroflexota bacterium, assembly GCA_002696685.1. The sequence goes on from NZSI01000066.1 coordinate 43,543, forward strand.
TTTATTTGGCACCAATATTTATAGTGATTTTCGGACTGGGATTTGGTGCAAGGATTCCATTGGGTACCGCGATTAGAGGCGAGTACTTTGGTAGAAGAGCATTTGGGAAAGTTCTTGGTATCTCTATGGTACCTATGTCTGTAATGATGTTTGCAGGGCCGATTTTTGCGGGATGGATGTTTGACGTACAGGGAACCTATGCCATGGCGTTTTACATATTAGCCGCAATATCTATGGTAGGGAGCTTAGGGTTTCTATGGGCAAAAAAGCCTCAGAATTGAAGTCTGGCTGGGCTGAAAAGATGAGATTATTGTAAAATTATTTAGCTTTTTGTGATTTCTGAATTTTCGCCCAGGTATCCCGCAATGTGACTGTTCTATTGAAGGCTGGCTTTCCAGGGGTGTGATTTTCAGAATCTGCGCAGAAATATCCAAGTCTTTCAAACTGGAATGTATCACCCTTGGAGACGTTTTTTAGCGACGGCTCTAGCATTGCGTTGCTGATGACATTTAAGGAATTGGGGTTCAAAACGGATGCCAGAGCGTCATCCTCACCTATGTCTGGGTTAGGGTCAAGACATAATCGGTCGTACAGTCTGACTTCTGATTGTATTGCGTGTTTTGCACTTACCCAGTGAATTGTTGCTTTTACCTTTCTGCCGTCGGGAGCGGACCCACCTTTTGTACTGGGGTCATAAGTGCACACCACTTCCGTTACTTCACCGGTTTCAGAATCTTTCACTACATCCTTACATTTAATAAAGAATCCGTACCTAAGTCGTACTTCTGTTCCAGGGGATAATCTAAAAAATTTACGTGGTGGGTTTTCCATAAAGTCATCACGCTCAATATATAGCTCTTTGGAGAAAGGTATCTCCCGAGACCCCAGGGTTTCATCCCCTGGATGATTGAATGCTGGTAGGAGCTCATCAGCGTTTTCGGGATAATTTTCTATCGTGACTTTAAGAGGATTGATTACCGCCATTCTGCGCTGTGAAATGCTGTTGAGGTCATCTCTTAAGCAGTGTTCAAGCAAAGCTATATCCGCCACATTCGAACGCCTGGACATACCTACTTTTTTACAGAAATCTCTTATGGAAGATGGTGTGTATCCAAGCCTTCTCATACCTGAAATTGTCGGCATTCTTGGGTCGTCCCATCCCTCGACATGCTTAGCTTCCACCAGTTTCAATAAATTACGTTTGCTTAAGATGGTATGACTTAATAAAACCTTTCCAAATTCTATTTGTCTGGATGGGAATACCTTTAATTCGTTCAAGAACCACTCGTATAGTGGTCTGTGGTCTTCGTATTCCATAGTACATAGCGAATGAGTTACGTTTTCTATTGAGTCAGACAACCCATGGGCAAAATCATACATAGGATAGATTGGCCATTCTGTCCCAGTCTGGTGGTGAGGAGTTTTGAGGATTCTGTACATAACAGGATCCCTCATGTTCATATTTGGAGAAGCCATGTCTATTTTTGCTCGTAGAACGTGAGAACCTTCCTCTAGGACTCCTTCACGCATATTTTTTAGAATGCTTAGGTTTTCTTCAGGGGTCCTATCTCTATGGGGGCTGTTTTGTCCTGGTTCTGTAAGTGTTCCTCTTGTAGATCTAATTTGATCTTGAGATCGGCTGTCAACGTAGGCTTTTCCATCCTTAATAAGTGTTAACGCGAAATTATATAATTGGTCAAAGTAATCTGAGGCATATAGAATTTCTCCAGCCCATTTGAATCCGAGCCATTCTATGTCCTTTTTGATGGAGTCTACGAAATCCTGATTCTCCCTAGACGGATTTGTATCGTCAAAACGAAGGTTACATTTACTTCCCTCATTCTCAGCGGCTATCCCGAAATTTAGGCAAATAGATGTGGCATGGCCTATATGTAAAAACCCATTTGGTTCAGGGGGAAACCTCGTTACGATTGAGGCGTGTTTCCCCGATTCGATATCTTCTTTGACAATATCTCTGATGAAATCTTCTGATATGCCTGCATCTTTATTCATTTAATGTATGTGCCTTCTAAAAATAGAGAATGAAGGTAAGTGATAATAACAGCTAAGCTTAGCTGTTATTAACCCCATTATTGCCAACTTGGTTCAAATGTGCCGAATGGGGAGGGTGGTAAAGACCAATAAGCAGGAGTTTTAGACAGCTGGGCAGCTGGTTTGGTGAAGGAAACCTTGCCGTATGGAGAAACTGTTTTTTGCAAGTAATCGCCTATTTCCGAATCGGGTATGTCTTTTGAATCTACCCGATCTAGCCTTCCAAGTGACTTGAGCCACTGACTTGTCTGGGCCAAGGACACTCTAACAAGCCAGCTCCCACCTTCACTTCTTTGTCTCAGTAGGGCAATCATCGCGCCAAAAGCACCTAAATATCCAGTTGCATGATCCAATGCTTGGCAGGGCATATGTATCATGCCCTCCTTTCCAGCTGCCTTTCCACCTTCCCTGCCGATCCCACTAACCGTTTGGACGATACTGTCGAAACCTCGCTTATTTGACCATGGTCCTCTATGACTGAATGCAGAGAGTTCCACGCAGATTATTCCTGGTCTTATCTCTGCCATAGCTTCTGGGGAAAATCCTTTGGCTCTAATGCTACCGGGGCGGTACCCTTGGATAAATATGTCAGTTGTTCTACTTAAATTGATGAAATTTTTTCGGTCGTTTTCATTATTGAGATCGAGGTGGGCAGGACGCTTGCCTCTCGACATGTCTATGACCAGACCGTCTATGACATCTAGATGAGGATCGTTAAGCCATAATATGTCAGCTCCATGCTCAGCGAGAGTTCTTCCCATTACCGGACCAGCCAATACTTTTGTGAGTTCCAGTACTTTTACCCCTTCTAGCGGCCTATCTGGTTTTTTCGTGAAATTAAGTTTTTTTGCATCTCCAATTCTTTCTATTTCCATGATGGGGAGATTGGATACTGAGATTCCCTGAGGGTGGTCATCCCATTCGTCAAGAGTTCTCATCATTCCGACCGGAAGACCCTTTTTAGTAAGATATTCCTCAGCATCAAGTGCAGTCATGTCAATTAATTTTTTTTGAACCCCAGCCGCTGAAGCCTCAGAATCTAACGCTTCTAAAACCCCGTTTCTGTGGGCGGGGTAGTTAGCATGGATTTGGAGCCATCCTCCATCTCCACAAACATAGAAGCCGTGTATTGAGTCGGGATGATTTCTCATTCCAGAATGAGAAGTTGATCCGTATTTATAGCTTTCGTAATCTAGGTATCGTTCACTTCTGAATGCTATGGCTGCATGTTTCATGTCAACCGACACTTTTTGGGATTCTCCGGTCCTTGATTCCCAGATTTTCGCTGCAGCCATAGCTGCTACAGTTATGGAGGATTGGGAGGCCACACCTGTTTTATATACTGAAGGTAGGATAGGTTCTGACCCGGTAAGTGAGATTTTGTCCAGATAAGTGTCTTCAAGGTTACTAAATTTCCACAATTTCCTGATTGCGGATGTAGAATCTTCGCTATTTCCCATGTTTCTATTTCATTTGCCAGGCTTAAATACGTGGTTTTTGTACCATTGCAATTCTGAGATGCTTTCCCTTATATCAACTAATGCTAGGTGTTGCCCCTTTTTGGGTGGGGCTTCTAAGTCTGGATACCATCGTTCAACAATCTCTTTCACTGTAGAGACATCAATCATACGGTAGTGAAGATATTGGTCTAGCAAAGGCATTTCCTTACGAATGAATCTTCTGTCTGTTGCTATGGAATTACCACAGATAGGAGACTTCCCAGGAACGGTCCAGGATTCTAAAAAATCTATGGTTTGTTTTTCGGCAGAAGTTATGTCAATTGAAGAGGTTTCACATCTCTTTAAGAGTCCTGACTTTGTATGTTGCTCAAGAGACCATTCGTTTATCCCATCCATTTCTGCTTTGGTTCTACTCACCGCTATAACCGGACCTTCCGCTAACTCATTCAAATGAGAATCTGTTACCAATGAGGCGATCTCTATTACTACATGTTCGTCCTCAAGGCCCGTCATTTCTAAGTCTATCCAGACTAGGTTTTTTTCTTTATCTTCGTTCACTGCATTCCTCTGGTAGATTTTTTCAAGATAATGTTATCGTAATGCTATGTCTTCCAAATCAAAATCGGCGTCTAAATATGTTAATGATCTTTTCGATGATGCCAGAGAGCTTACATCGGATACTATAAATCCTTTTTCATACTGGGTGCTAATAGGAAAGATAGCCGCTGGAGAGTACCCAGGTAAGCAGTTCTCGAAAAACCCCTCGACTTTCATCGCCTCTGTTGTTCATTCTGTTATCGCATTGTTTAGAAGTAGATTTGCTGCTCGTAACTCCCCAGACTGGAAAATCGGACAACTGATGGACTCTGGGATTGACACGTTTATCGATCTTACAGAGTCAGGGGAGCGGCCACCATACAACATGCATTTGCATACACAGAGACGCAAGCGTTCTCGTAGGTCGGAATATTATCGTTTTCCAATCCCAGATAAAAATGTGACCAGTCTAGAACAAATGAAGGAAATACTGGATCTTATCGATTCTGAAGTTTTTGAGGGGAGGTCTGTTTACATTCATTGTTTCAGAGGATTGGGAAGGACGGGGATTGTCGTGGGTTGTCTTTTATCCCGGCACGGTATGGTTGGTGAAAAAGCACTTGAGAGGATTCCTGAAATAAGGAAAGGAGTTGCTGGAGATTTTAGAAAATCCCCGGAGAATGAGGCTCAACGTCGGTTTGTTGTAGATTGGAGTGAGTGATAGGTATCACCCTAACTCAGAGATAGATCTTGTATTACCTGCACCGAGGAAATCTTAAGCAATTCATCAGGGTGGATTAATATCTTTCCAGATCGACTTCCTCCGCCAACTATCAATTTCTCCAATCTCATAATTTTGTGGTCTACGTAGATGGGGAGTTTTATTGGTAATGCAAAAGGAGTGACTCCTCCAATCATCATGCCAGTCAGCTGTACCGTGTCCTCTGCGTTAGCGAATGATAAACGGGAAACACCCATCAAGCTTTTAACTTTTTTATTAACATCAAGTCTATCGGTGCCGAGAACAATACATCCTGAAAATTTCTTCTCACCTCTTT
>NZSI01000067.1 GCA_002696685.1 Chloroflexota bacterium
GTAAATATGGCAGTATGATTTTAGTAAACATACACTTAGCAACTAACTCTTTCTATGCACTCTATATACATTAGCCTATGAGTTTTGTTTCAAAATAATTGATGTTTATTTTGCGTTTAATATCCTCACCACAACGCATTTATATTTATATAATCTAGTTTTTTAATAACGTCAATGAGAGGCTAAAATATGATTTTTTAATATTATTAATTATGTCATATATCTATAATTATATTCAATACTTTATTATATATCTCTAGAAGTCAATAATGATCGACATCTTATATGTAATGTATTGCATAGTCTTTCTTAGTAACTTAGTATGTACTAACTAAATTAATAAGTAGATACGTTTTAATACTAGTAACCAGTGAAAAGGTTCAAGGAGTTCTACAAGGAATTGCAAATTTTTAACCCACGAATGCTAATGATCATGTCTATCATGTTCATGGCAGCGTTGCTCGTTACTTTCCTCGCTTCGTCGTGTTCTACCGATATAGTCGAAAAAGAAGTGGTCAGAGAGCTAGTTAAGGAAGTTAAGGTTGAGGTAGAGAAAGATCCAGGTGAACTAGTTTTGTATTCAGGTAGAAAAGAAAGTTTGGTAGGCGCTATTGTCGAACAGTTTGAAGACGCCACAGGCATCGACGTTAAAGTTAAATATGATAAAACCTTCCCTCTTGCTGCCATGACTTTAGAGGAAGGTGACAACAGCCCTGCGGATATATTTTTCGCCCAAGACCCAGGCGGCCTAGGCTTCCTCTCTGATGCAGGCAGATTGAGCCAACTTTCCAGCGATATCACCGATCCCGTGGCCAAATGGGCAAAACCAGCTGATCGAACATGGGTAGGAATATCTGGTAGAGCACGTACGCTAGTACATTCGGCAACCATAGACTCAGCAGAGCTTCCGACTTCATTGGAGGATCTAACCGACCCTAAATGGAAAGGTAAAATAGGATGGGCTCCTACGAATAGCTCATTCCAAGCCATGGTGACAGGTATGAGAGTACTGTGGGGTGAGGATAAGACTAAAACTTGGCTTCAAGAAATGCTAAAGAATGAGCCGCTCGCCTACCCAAAAAATACTCCACAGGTTGCGGCAGCAGCTTCGGAAGAAATAAACATTGGTCTCGTAAACCACTATTACCTACATAGGTTTATGGCAGAGGAAGGTGACACTTTTAATGCCAGAAATCTTTACCTCAGTAACGGAGGTCCAGGTAGTCTGGTTATGGTATCCGGTGCCGGCATTCTAGATACTGCCCCCAATAAGAAGAATGCCGAGAAATTCTTGAAGTTCATGACCTCCAAGGTAGCTCAGCAGTATTTCACGGGGCAGATCTACGAATATCCAGTAGTCGAAGGTGTCAAAACCCATAAGTTCCTTCCAACTTTCGGAGAGCTGAACATGCCCTCGCTGAGCATGGAGGATTTATCGGATTTAGAAGGCACACAAGCAATATTCAAAGAACTGGGCATGCTCGAATAAATTTAGTTTTCTAGATAAGAACGGAGATTTGGAACAAACAGGATCAGCCAAGACTCCCTATTTAATTAATCTAACCACACTGGATGAATCAGCCGAGCTTCCACTCCACAAACAACAATCACCAAATATTATTCAGTCGAATTCTTAGTTAAGAACACTTAAAAATGCTCATTACATCCAATATTATCATTTGAATAAATATCAGATATCACAAGTACTTAGTTTAATAAGAGTCTAAAACCTTGTAATAATTAACAGTTGACCCACATTAGCCCACAAGGCTGTCTCATTTGACTCATAGGTATGTCTCATAGCATCAAGTCCAGCATAAGAAGGAGTAAACCAGGTAAAACATGTCTTTAAAGAAATTACATTTCATAACCATTTCTCTCTTAACCATAATTTGTGTTATCACATTAATTGGTTGTTCAACAGCAGATGCTATCGAACCCGCTGAACCCGCACCTCCAATACCTGCCGGCACCGCCACAGTAATTCAGACAACCCCAAAATTACCTTCACCACCAAAATTACCTTTACCACCAGCTACACCATCCTCGCCTGAAGCTCCATCACCTACGCTTATGACGATTTCAAAGCCTATTATTCAAACATCCAAGGAATCTGTACCCATAAAGTTACCAGTTTCAAATTCAATTACTATTGTCGACAGTCTAGGTCAAAAATTGTCCTTCAATACCGTGCCAAAAAATATAGCCACTATCAGTCCATCAGCAACGGAAATACTCTATGCTGCTGGAGGAACTGCGGTAATTAGAGATCGCGCCTCCAACTACCCTCAGGAAGTTCAAACACTGCCAGATGTAGGCAGCGCCTACAATCCCTCAATCGAGTCATTGATCAATATTCAACCAGACCTCGTAATCATTGAAGCCCTCACTCAAGCAAGATTTATCCCAGTGTTGAAGCAAACAAATTTAAAAGTCATGGCAGTGAAAGCTGAAACAGTTGACGATATCACCGAAAACATCCTAAAAATTGGGAAGATTATCGATAAAGAACCCACAGCTCGAATAGAAGTCTCTAATATATTGTCCAGGCTTTCTTTAGCTAAAACCTATAACAGCGGAAGTGTGTTACTACTCATATCTGATCACGACAAGAATCTCTATGCTGCTCGCCCGGAGTCGTACACCGGATTAATCGCCACTGAAGTTGGTCTAATCAACAAGGCGGCCGGCCTACCAGATTCTGGTCCTTACCCAGGATTCGCTACCATGTCACCAGAAACCATCCTTATGGCAAACCCGGACTTTATAGTTACCATTACTCCTGCACCTAAGCCGGCTCCACGGCTGTCAGAAATAATAAAACAGATACCACCATTCGCAAGGTTGAAAGCGATACAATCTGAGAATGTTATCGAGGCAGATGTTAATCTCTTTCTACAAGCACCAGGACCACGGGTGATCGAAGCGGTAGAATTTCTCAAAGACCGTATCAAGAGGTAGTAAATTTATTAGATGTCTCGGATCGGAGTCACTGCCAAATATTCCTTCCTGTTCATCATATCTGCCACTATGGCGTTGCTTGGATTATTAACAGGTCCAAGCGATATCCCTCCAGCGGAGATTTTAAAAGTTCTAGCTGAAGATAACTCAAATGTTGTTCATACAATCGTGTGGGATATAAGACTCCCCAGGATTGGGGTTAGCTTACTGGTAGGAGGCTGTTTAGGATTAGCTGGAACTCTAATCCAGGTGTCTACACGAAGTCCTTTAGGGGATCCAAATCTGTTCGGAATTGGCGGTGGGGCTGTTATTTTTATGGCATTAATCGCCGCTGGAATACTATCAACTAATAAATTTCCCATGATGCTTGGAGCAACAACTGCATCCCTCATTGTTTCTGTTTTATTAGGCTTATTGGTTTCAAATAAGGACGTGTCTCCAATAAAACTAGCCATAATGGGGATCGGATTAGGAGCTATTACAATAGCGATTGGGACTGCTTTATTCGCATATAGTCGGGTATTCCCCGCTCAGCTTCTAGGACTTATTGGGGGAACCTTTACCACCAGTAATTGGGATAGTTTTTTATTTTTACTCCCTACGCTTTCCTTTTGTATTTTTATTTCATTGATTTTGAGTAATAGGTTTCAAATAATTACCCTCGGCGACGTATTATCAAGGTCACTGGGAGTAAATCCTGTAGTAACTAGGTTCCTTTCGATGTCTCTTGTAGGTGTGCTTGCAGGTTCTGCAGTATATGCCGGAGGTATTATCGGGTTCGTGGGATTGGTTTCACCTCACATTGCCAGAAGAGTGTTTGGGAATTCAACCTTTCATATCATCATCGGAGCGACTCTGGTTGGATCCACTATAGTAATCACGTCAGACCAATTGGCACGTCTATTGTTTTCGCCTATAGAAATCCCTGTAGGGCTAATTACGACCTTAGTAGGAGCACCAATCATGATGTATCTGGCATATCGTCTACGATGAATATTGAAGCCAATAAACTCAGTTTGTCATTGAATGAGGCAGGTATATTGAACGATATATCCTTCAATATACCTGCCAAGTCATTGACCACTATTATGGGACCAAACGGTTCTGGTAAATCCTCCCTCCTAAAAGTACTTACAAATGAAATCCAGAACTATACTGGGCAAATAACCAAGATACCTTTGAAGGTCATATCATACCTACCCCAGTCCTTGAATAGCCCTCCGTTCTTGACCATTTATGAAATTGTTTCCCTGGGTTGCCATGGCATAAAAATGAATAAAAAAACCAAAGAACAACACATACACCACTTAATGAATATTTGTGGAGTAGATTCTCTCGGGTCAAAAAAGATTATTGACGTATCTGAAGGAGAAAAACAAAGAACCTGGATCGCTTTTGCATTAGCTCAACAAAAAAATGCGATCATGTTGGACGAACCTCTATCAAACATAGATGAAGAAGGTAAAAAAACATTTGCCAAAATACTTAGGGGACTAGCTGATGAAGGAAAAACGGTAATCATAGTCTCTCATGACGGTGATTCTTTAGAATCAAGCGACCATATTATCTACCTTGAGAAAGGTAATATATCTTTTCAGGGACCGTTATCAGAATATCAACAGTTCTTACTTATCCATCGATAAATATCTGCCCAAAGCACACCACACAGATCATAGGAAGAAAATACCTTTGTCACTCATTCACCATGTGAACCGCTTACCCAAGACCCATATACAGGGTACTGTATACAAACAAATTCTATATATGCAGGCTGACCTTTATCATTAGCCGCAATCGCCCTTTCAATTGCTCCAACTATGTCATCCGGTTGGTATATTCGCTCAGTATGGAGCCCCATTTCACCAATGACCTTCGACATATCCACGTTATCATATGAAAGTACTTTGTGAGTGTATGGATCATGTCCATCACCCCAAAAACCGGGACCATATCCTGAAAAACCACCATTACTAATATGAATAACTGTAATACCGATATTTTCTCTTACCGGAACTTCCAAATTTCCGAGCATATATCCTAATCCAGCTTCCCCAGTAACAGCGATTGAATGCCTTTCCGGGTATGCAATTTTTGCTGCCATAGCCGCTGGCAAGCTGAAACCTAGCGAAGATACGTTACCCCAACCCAGAAATCCCCTTGGAATCTGAGTTTCATATACCGTACTAAGTTGATCTCTTGTATTCCCTGATTCATGGGTTACAAATGACTTTTGAGGGTCTATTACCTTCATAATATCTGCATATACCCTATAAGGATTAATAGGTGTTTCAGATGAATTTAAGGCATCACGATATTTTAATTCGTCTTTTTGTCTTTCCTCGAGAATTTCGGAAACTATATTGTCTCTACCTATCCCAGCCCCAGAAGTTCTTTTCTCTAACTCATCTATTAAAGCCTGTAGGGTTACTTTGGCATCGCCAATAAGAGCATGATCGGTATGATATATCTTGTTTACNTTATTTTCGTTGATGTCACAAACAATGATCTTCTTCTCAGCAGCATCAGGNATNGCATGAGAAAATCTACCNGGTGAAAGACTGGACCCAATCGACATTATCAAGTCACTGGTNTGCAGAAAATGAGCAGTGTGNACACCCCTNACCCCTGCAGACANNCCATGATTCTCTGGGAATATNCCTTTTGCTTTTAAGGTCGTTATAACAGGCGTATTGGACAATTCTGCGAACTTNAAAAGTTCTTCAGAAGCTCCTGAATATACGGCTCCTTCACCCACATAAAGAACTGGGNGAGATGCCTCAGAAAGNAAATCTATAGCACGAGAAATATCCCCATTCGTGGGGCCGTATTTCCAACTTGCTACAGGATAGTATGGATCCTGAGTTTCATCATATTGTCCNGCAGNNTCAGGAACGGCGATTACAACAGGNCCTGGAGAGCCATTACGAAGCATAGTAAACGCTCTTCTCATAAACTCATGAGTCCGCTCTGGAGAGTCAATATATCCATACCATTTTGACACTGACTTAAGACTCGACGTGACATCAAAATAGCTATTCTCAGTGTTTCCTATTGGAACTCCATCTGTAATACAAAGTACAGGGGAACCATCTTCATATGCTTGGGCTAGCCCTGCATAGGCTACNTGAAGGCCTGCTGCATTAACCCCGCCTTGAACCGTGCAAACNCCGATNTGAGTNCCTGCAGTGACTCGAGAAAATCCNTCTGCCAAGGCGACCGCATACCGATCATCCCTCATCATAATCATGGGCACGTTTTCTTTNCCAAGTGCATTGTTGACTTTACACACAGGAAAAGTGGATACCCATCCAATACCTTCCTGCTGTAAAACTCTGGCTATCCCCGTTGCAACATCTATCATCTNATCCCTCTAATGCTCATCATTACGCCCTATCATAAATTTGTATTCTGTGTCTGTTACTTTCCGTAATATATATTTTCCGGCTGTTATCTAGTTTTACAGAAGTAGGCGCCCAGAAGAACTTCTCTGTGTGAGCAGACTCTTCGTGAGGATCACCTCCGAAAATATCTAATTCAGGTTCAAGATTAGACCGGGATCTCGGTTCTGCTTCCTCATAATTACCGTCCAAATATTCCTGTCCCCATACTGAAATAGTGGCTTCACCTCGAAACTTGGATACAAAGGAGCCATCCTTATCAAACACCTGAAGACGTTCATTCCCCCAGTCTGTTACATAAACATAGCCATCTTCATCAACGGCGACACCTGAAGGATTCTTGAGCTGACCATCTCCAGAACCAGGTTCGCCATAACATGAAATTAATTGGCCGTCACTGGAATAACTTTTAACCTGGCTGTTTCCCCAATCAGCTACGTAAACATCTTCGTTGGAGGATACAGTCAATCCCCATGGCATGTTTAAAGAATCCGAAGATTGGCTGTCACCAAAACAACTGACTAGTATTCCATCCTTTGTAAATTTTTGTATCCTGTGATTGCGGTGATCCGCGATATAGAGGTTGTCATCGCTGTCAAATGCTATCCCAGATGGNCCATCAAGATAACCTTGATCGCTGCCTGTTTCGCCCCAGTGTTTAATTGGTGTTCCTTCGTTAGAAAAAACATTTATCCTGTTAAGTTGTTCGTCACTTATATAGATATTTTCCTGACTGTCCTGGGCTATGCAAGAGGGCCATTTAAATTGACCTAGCCCGTCTCCAAAGCCTCCGTAAACACCAAAATATTCACTGTCAGAGTTATACACTGTCACTCTAAGTTGGTCCCTGGCGGCCACGTATGCTCTACTGACAGTATGCATTTTCCCGTCTCTAGCCAATAGGGTATCGACGGGATACATAAATCCCCTGTCCTGCATTACACACAGGCCTACAGTATGACTGTAGTTTAAAAATGGCTTTTTTAAAGAGGGTTCAACAACCATATATTCTCACCTACTCATATCCTTCCAAGAAAAGTCAGCAATGTAACCTTTATATTTTTAAGTTCTCTGAAATTCAGGTGTCGCNGCTACTAATGCCAAAAGGGAAGTAACCTTTTGCTCAATCCCGNCATCCTCACTNCTCGNTACACCTGTATCATCGGCGAATTCNATCAANCTCGACTTAATTGTGGGAGATACCTGCAACCCNCCAAGATGGTCGAGACAACTATTGACAAAGCTCTCAGAGGTTAGGGACTGATCATTCAAATCATCAATAACGTCTCTGACGAGTTTTTTAATTCCGGGTTTCTCTACATCACCTATCTGCCCGGATGCAAAATTAATACGTTCAGTCAGTGAACCAGTCTCTATCCATTCAGTACCCTGATGCCACCCCTCAACTGATGGTGGATTAAACAGTGTCTGTCCCATAAATCCCATCTGGCTATTCCTAGCGGAAATCTCTATTCCGGGAGCAGTAAACTCCTCAGTAATTTTCAAGATTCCAGTCACCAATTCAGCGGGACTCTTTAATTTCATGTTGTAGCATTGCTCAGACTTAAAAAATTCAGCATTCAATAAATACTTAACCATGCTTCCTATATTATGGTCACTCTGGAAGTAGACTTTCTCTAATTCCTTAATGGCTTCCTGATCCTGAGGATTGGTATACGGCCATTGTGTTACCGGCGGCTCATCTGCTACGAAAAAGTGATATAAATGTCGTGAAATAAACCTGGCAGTGGCAGGTTGTTCGCAGATAATTTTTATAATGTCTTCGCCATTGAAGTTACCTTTTTCACCCAGAAATGTTTTCTCCGTGCTGTCATGGTCATTAGCATCATATTCGTACCTCCATGCCAACTTGCCATAGGGCATTATCGAATTTCTTTGAGCCAATTGTTTTATGTAGTCGGAATTGGCTAAAGTCCAACCAGTGAAAGACCGTGCACACTCCTTTATGTCATCTTCTGAGTAATTACCAACACCCATAGAAAACAGTTCGAGCAATTCTCTTCCATAGTTCTCATTAATCTCATTGGAATGATTATCTATGTTGTCAAGCCATATGATCATTGCCGGATCTTTAGACAGCCTCAACAACAACTCATCTAGCCTTCCCAACCCATAGTTACGAAACATTCTAGCCTGGTCTGTAAAAGGTTTCCCATTGGTGACTTTAGCGTAGCCGGTAGCAAAAATATTGTGCCAAAACAAGACTATTTTTTCCCTTAACGGGTTTCTGCTAGACACCATTCTGTACAGCCAGTATGATCCTGCTCCACTCATGTCATGGCTCGTGGATTGATCAGGGTGATATCTTCTTACCAGAGCATCGTCCACAGAATCTGACATTTTAGGTTCGATAAGATTATCGACAATTTCCTCGTAGCTAGATTCCATTAGATTTCCGAGATCTGACTTCTTGACTCCGAAGCCTGCTCGCCTCATTAAATGAGATATCAGTGCGGTCATATCAGAATTCATGAAATAACACTCCTTAAAGTCGTTTTCTTTCTCTGATTCCAAATTTTTATGTTATGAAAAATGGCTCAGGGTATTTTTATCATGAAACCCCCTTTTAAGAAATACCAGATCTCGAGATGATGAACACCGTTTTAATAACAACCTGCAGCTATTTATAATAAATCTAAATTATTTGTATAATAGGTAAGAATATTGGGATCTGCGGTCACATTTATATGTAGGCTGAACGTTGTTAGAACATTCGTCGAATTGATTGGGAGGTAGCTTGTTATGGTTTTGAAAAAGGTTAGTCACATTGTCAACCGACCTGGACGTATTGACAGGAGCGATGAGGCCGAGATCCTCGTAGCCGAAGATCTAGCGACAGTGCCAGGAGTCCCTAAAAGAGAAAAAGATCTGTCTTTTTATGCTAGGACCGAACCTTTGGAAAGCCAGTCGATATCGAAAACAGCTGATCGTGCCTGGACATGGTCAGTTTTCTCTGAGGAAGTGGCAGAGTACTTAACTCACCACATAGATGTAACAAAACCTCTCGTGGACATAGCGGAAGCCTCTGCGAATCTCCCCCCCACAGGCGAAATCAATCTCAGTGAAGACATCACTAATGTCATCAGAGACAAGGCAATTGAGCTTGGGTTTGGAGAAGTGGGCTTCACTCGTTATGACCGTCGCTATACCTTTAAGGTAAAAAAAGGCTGGGTCAAATTTGAACATGCTATTTGCCTAGCATATGAACAGGATTACAGGCAGACACAAACCATCCCCAGCATGGAGGCTGAATACGCTCACTACGGAGCTTACGAAGATGAGAACAGATTGGCCATCGTGTTAGCTGAATTCATTAGGACGAAAGGCTACCATGCCCAAATACATAGTCCAAATGACAACAGTGCTCCCTATATACCTATGTTTGTCGAAGCTGGACTAGGTCAACTAGGAGCCAACGGGCAATTGCTATCGCCTCACTTTGGATCTAGGTCACGGCTTATTATCGTAACCACAGATGCACCCGTTCAGTACGATGCTCCAGTCGATTACGGCATACATAAATTCTGCGACGAATGTCAAGTTTGCGTGAATCGCTGCCCCGGTCGAGCTCTCGTTAAAGAAAAGGTCTGGTGGAGAGGCGCAGAAAAAAACAAACTGATATATGAACGTTGCAGGCCTGTGATGGCAAAATATGAAGGATGTGGAGTCTGTATGAAGGTTTGCCCTGTCCAAAGGTACGGCATGCAACCCGTGATGAAACACTACGTTGACACCGGTGAAATTCTTGGCAAAAACACTGACAATCTGGAGGGATACACGTTCGAAGACAGAGGGGGATATTTTGGGCCTGGAGAACTCCCGAAATTTGATAATCCCTTTTTTGAAATCCCCAAAGGACGAAGCGAAGACTGGTTGTTTGAGAAATTCAAAAAAGCCGTTGAACAAAAGGGCGGAATAGACAGTGATAGCCTGTCGGATTTCGGTTCAGAACTAAGTGTTCTGATGGATGTCGAGGATAGCTCCAGGGGAGACGAATAAAAAATATGTAGCCGGGATTGGTGATACTCACCTTTGCCGGCTACGCCACAGTTTTAGACCCTGTCGAAAATTTGAAACCGATGCCGACAGGTTTCCAGTACGTACACGCCGCCATTTTCGTCTAGAGCGACGGAACATGGATCCCAGAAGTAAGGTTCAATCCTTGCCGATACTTCCCGAACGTCATCCGTATTGGTCTCAAATACTGGAACATAGCTACTTCTAGCTCTTTTTTCATCTTGTTGGGATTCGAAATACTGAAGAGCCCAAGGGTTTAGGTCAGCCTCCCCTCTTTTCATATCCAGAAAATTCCCATCCTCATCAAAAACCTGAAGCACCTGGTTTCCCCAATCTGCGACAAACAAGTTATCGTCTTGATCAACAGCCACGTCGGCTGGTCTATTTAAAGGCAGTTCGGCACCTTGACCTTGATGAATATCGGATACGAATTGTCCATCTTCCGTGAAACGAACTACCCTGTCGTTTCCCCAGTCAGCCACAATAATATCCCCGTTAGCAGCACCTGTAATACCCCAGGGATGCTTCAGAGAGTCTCCGTCACACCCACGACCTCCCCATTGGTCTATGAAATCACCACTAGTTGTATATTTTTGAATGCGGTCGTTTAAAGCATCCACCACAAAAACAATATCGCCGCGTATGAGTAGGCCTGTTGGATGGTCAAATTGACCTGGGTCGGACCCGGACTCTCCCCACGAATCTATCACCTCCCCCTCATAATCGAAACGGGTTATACGATTTAATTTCTCATCAGAGACATATAAATTTTCCTCAGAATCAAAAGCGATCGCACTAGGTTCAATCATCTGACCGGTCGCCTTGCCTTGAGAACCAATCTTGCCAAAAAACTCGAAGTCTCTTGAGACCATTTGAATTCCTACAGTGGGACCTCGCCCCCTACTTGCAACAAAAATTCGATTATCTGATCTAACGGCAATGTGCGCCGGCAATTGAAAACCTCTACCGCCCTGATCGGTAGCAAAGCCTATATTAGAGCTGTATTGAAGGGTGAATTTAGTTGCAACCATGTGACGATGACTCCGAATATATTTGTTAAGCAGTCTGGTATTCTTGGGTTGATACAATCAACTGGATTATTGATATAGCCGCGGTATTGAAGCTTTCATTTGATTCATTACTCTCCCAGGAAAGATTTCCATACTTCGAAGCATATATTTTCAGCCTGTCACGAGTCGTTTCCGCAACCTCTATTGGTCCCAATACGGCTAGGCATGCTTCAACCAACCGGTCCGATGTGAGTGTCCCATCGCCACTGGTATTTTTTATCCGAATTAATAAGTCCTTAACCCCTTCTTTGTCTGAGTCATTAAGTATTTTAGATGCGAAATTTATCCTCTCTACATAAGCTCCCGTATTAATCCATTCGCTACCACCCTGCCATCCTTCAACACTAGGAGGTCGGAGCAATCCCTGTCCCATATTTGCACAAACAGACTGGGCATAATATGTCTCATCTGATGGCAACTCTATGGGACCGGCCAGTCTCATAGTTCCGACAACCATTTCTGCGGGACTTTTTATCCGAGCGTATCTCGTGGATTCATCTTTAAAGAAGTCAGACTTAAACATGGTTTCAAGCATCGACTTGATACTGTGGCTATTCTTAAAGTAAGAATCAACCATGAGCTTAATAGCCCCTTCATCCTTTGGCCCTTGATGAGGCCACTGCGGAACGGGTACTTCATCGGCAACGAAAAAATGGTACAAGTGACGCGCCACATATTCCGCTGTGGCCCTTTGATCACATATTATTCGAACAGCATCTTCTCCATCCCAATTTCCTGTCTCCCCAAGTATTGTTTTTGATCCTTGATCATGATCTTCGGCGTCGTACTGATATTGCCAAGAAATGTAACCGTAAGGCCTAACAGTATTGTTCCTCATCTTAATTGACATGTATTCTGGATTAACCACTGTCCAGCCTGTGAATGCCCTAGCCGTGTCTTTAATATCATCTTCACTATAGTTACCGACGCCCATAGCGAACAGCTCAAGAATTTCACGCCCATAATTTTCATTTATATTCGAGCCATGATTATCTTGATTATCTAACCACATTATCATCGCTGGATCCTGGGAAAGACCCACGAGCAGATCGTCAAACTTCCCTATCCCTCTCTCCCTAAACATGTTTATCTGGTTAACAATCACCCTATGCTGAATGAGTTTTGTCCCGGCAGTCGCAAATATTCTGTGCCAAAATAAACACATTTTCTCTCTAAGAGGGGTGTCTGTCATCACCATTCGATAAACCCAGTGCGCTCCTGCCGCCTCTGCCAACCTCAAATCCGATTGATCCTTGTGAAACCTTGAAATGAAATCGGTGGGGAAAATATCGGGAGAGCTAAAATCCATTAACTTATCAACAATTTCGTCGTAGCCCATCCCTTCAACACTTTCCATCTCATGAGGAGTGGCGCCGAACCCCGCCCGTCTAAACAGATGAGCTACCAGTTCTTCGTGCGTTGCGGCTTGTATAGTCGTCATTACATCTCCTGCTGAGCTTCCCCTAAAATAAAGTTTTATCTTGATGCTCCAAATATAGTGCGAGCATATCTTCTGCCATAATCAACCACCCCCGTCCTTCGCAATAATAACCAATGAAAATAATTGATCAACCCGAGCCCAGGCAATTAGAGTTGATTAATAAGGTCAATTAACGCTGAGGATACTTCCAAAGGACGTTGGACTGGCAAATCATGACCGGCACCTGAAATTACTTTGCTTCCCAAAAGGTTTGGGAAATGAAACCTATCCGATTCCAAGTCCATTTCAGGGGTTCCAAACCCGCTATCCATTCCTCTTAGCACAATTGACGGGACCAGTATAGGAGGTTGATTTGAAAGGTGTTTTTCGACCTTTATAAATCTATCTTCTCCAGGAGCATTCACATGCCTGTGCCTATATGAGTGTATCGCTACGTCAACAAAGTCAGGGTTATCGAATGAAGGAGCGGAGCGATTGAAAACTTCATCCGTGTATTTCCAATTAGGAGACCAAGTTTTCCAGAGGTACCGAATTATGTCCCTACGGTTTTCTTCGAGTCCAGCCCGACCCTGCTCGGTATTAAAATACCACTGGTACCAGAGCCTTGCCTCCACTTCTGGGGCAGATACGGCGCTCCCTTTTAAAGTGTTTTGGACAGCATATCCACCTATGGCGACCTGACATGCCACCAGTTCCGGATGAAGAATTGAAGCTATGCATGCGGCTCTATTGCCCCAGTCGAATCCAGCTATTGCTAACCTATCTATTCCTAAAATTCTGGCAAAATCTACGACATCCTGGGCAATAGCAGCCTGCTGAGCTACACGAGGCGAGTCCTCATGAAGGAACGTAGTAGGTCCGTATCCTCGCAAGTAAGGAACAAAAACATGATATCCCTCATTTACTAATGATGGTAAAACTTGGTCCCAAGATCTGACGTCATAGGGAAACCCATGCAACAACACAACGGGAAATCCCTCGGCATGCCCATGATCCTCATAGGCAATATTTAGAATTTGAGTTTGGACAAACCTTGTCGTCATCACGCCTTACCTGAAGATTTAAAAATTAGTCGGTATTTCCCTTACAAGCCACCGTTTCAGAGGTAATGAATTTATAAATTACCAGCCAACAGCCATACCATCTTTTCGGGGTTCAGAGCCAGCTACAAGTACCCCAGTTTCTGGATTCCGGCTGATTACCTGGCCACCACCAAAAGTGCCCCTGTCATATCCACTTAGGACCAGAACTTCATGGCCTCGGCGCTTAAGCTCAGCCACAATTTTGGGATCAATATCTTCTTCTACACGGACTGCCCCTGTTCCCTCAATGTCGATGCTGAATCTAAGAGAATCAAGAGCTCCCTGGGAATCCATACCATAATCCACAATATTGGAAATGACTTGGAGATGGCCCTGAGGCTGTTGAAATCCACCCATGACCCCGAAGCTTAATAACATTTCATCGTCTTGAGTTGCCATAGCGGGAATTATCGTTTGGTAGGGGCGTTTGCCTCCCTGCAAATAATTTGGATGTGATGAATCCAAAGAAAATAATGCCCCTCGGTTCTGCAACGCTATACCAGTTTCAGGCACTATCAAACCGGACCCAAACCCTTGGTAAAGACTGTTAATGAATGAACAGGCGTTTCCCTGCCCATCTACCACGGTTAGATATACAGTGTCACTGTTGCCTGCGGGCGACCCAAAGGCGACTTCCTTCATCGCTACATCAGCGTTAATCTCCCCTCGACGTTTGGAAGCATAATCCTTAGAGATCATTTCCTGTATAGGCACATCTGCCACACGAGGATCAGCAACATATTGAAGGGCATCTGAATATCCCAATCTCATAGACTCAACCAAGTAATGATATCTATCAGGAGATTGTTCACCCATTTCCGGCAAATTAAATCCTTCTGCTATATTAAGGGCCATCAGGGCCGCAATACCAGACCCATTAGGCGGGCACTCCCAGACTGTAACACCTCGGTATTCCGTAGAAATAGGTTCATCAACGTCTGAGTGATGTTCTTTCAGATCTTGCTTAGTTATCCATCCACCTTCTGCCTGGACATAGTCGGCGATTTTTTCTGCCAAATCACCTTTGTAGAACGCATCTACTCCCCCGTCCGCTATAGATCGTAAAGAACGCGCTAATTCCGGGAGTTGTACTACCTCTCCTTGCAGTGGAGCTCTTCCACCTGGGAGCATTTCGCTACCTGAAGGGCGTTGCTTCAATTTTCCTTCAGAAGCAGACCACGCATGGGCTATTATGTCCGAAACTCCATACCCGTTTTCTGCATATTTAAGTGCCGGTTGAAGCACTTCACCTATAGTCATAGTTCCATGCATATCCAAACACTTCTGCCATCCATCTACAGTACCCGGAACACTAACCGAAAAAGCAGCTCCTTTGCCTTCTGTTGGTATGGACCCATATCCCCTGGATAAAATATCTTCTGGATTAGCAGCTATAGCAGATCTACCACTACCGTTAATCGCAGAAACTTTTTTAGTATCTGACATCCAAATAAGTGCAAACATATCGCCACCAATGCCAGTGGACATGGGCTCAAGTACATTGAGTGCTGCCGCGGTAGCTACCGCGGCATCGACGGCATTGCCTCCATTTTGGAGAATTTGAAGCCCCACTTGAGAAGCAAGAGGCTGACTAGTGGCGACTGCGCCATTACGGGCAACAACGGCAGATCTTCGAGAATTAAAGTATGACAATGCAAGATACTCCTATCCGATCTAAAAAATCCTTTGGCAACTAAGAGCGATTATAATCCTTATGGGATCACTTTTTACTATGATCAACGTAAATAACGCGGCCTATTAGTACACTTTCTGAGGCGCTATAGCGCGCAAATTAACCCGAATTAGTCAAAAGTGGTTTTTAAATCCCCTTTAAAGATACGAAAAGATACTAGGCATTCACATTTCAGTGGTTGAAGCTATGAACTTCCAAAAATACTTCAGCCTTAATTAAGGCTGAGAATCCCAGATCCTAAATCATCCCTCAATGTCTTATACAAGTTAGCCCTATTTTCATAGCTCATTCCATCCCCATCCCAGGTCCGTACCCTAATAATTACATTCCTATCAAAAATCCATAGATCTTCATTATTGGCTATAAACCTTTGAACATCAGAATTGTAGTCGGAGTCTGGGCTAACAAGACTCAGTTTATATCCTCTCGAACAATCCGGATTTCTTTGGCAGACCGATTCCGCATCGAGGCCGCTTTCGAGGACATCAATTAATAGCTTCTGATAACCTCCCGGATCTGGCATCCCATCTTTGTTTCCCTTCAAAGTACAATCCATCCGACGAAGATGATGTTCTGAATAAAAATAGCCTCGAGAGGCAAGGTTTTTAGTTGGAGAATATTTGAAGCAATCTTCGATATCGTGTTCAGTCAATGCAGCCGATACACTCTCGACATTTTCAAAGTCAGGCGCGCAAGCAGTCATTGTCAATAGAGCCAAAGCAACAACTAAATATTTCATGAAATTATTATAGGTCTCCTCAGTACAAAACCTTTTTCACTATGATTCCTGGGTTTTAGCTTCAGTATTATCCTGGCAAAAACGTCTTTGCCTTTGAAGATCCCAAGTTAGGATTGTACCAGCGAAATTGATTGAGCAGCAGACTCTGGTACCGGCTGACCTTCTAACTTTTCGTACACATCATCAGCAAGCTCTAGAAGGGCTGGTTGATTCAGTATTCCTCTACCCCATCTCACATAGTATTGACGGCCGCCAATTGAATCCATAAAGGCATCAAACCTTCTAATAAAGTAGCCTAATACCCTGTCCCTCCTCTTTAAACGCCACTCAATATTCGTCAACAAGTAACCAGCCCTAAAATAGGTTGTTATTACATCGAGATCCGATTTATTTAGGCCATTGAGACCTTCATCTCTTGACGCATACACCTTTCGGAGTGAATCACTTGTGATTCTTGAATGCAGATGTTCTTGAAATAGCGCATATGATGATAGAGATAACTCTCTTTCCGCATCCTCATGAGCCCGATCAAGAGCTTTTCTTTGAAGTATTATCTGGGCTGCGAGAAAAATCGCTAAAATTAACGTGGCGAGCCCCGTACCTATTTGTGCCAGAGCAACAACTGGTTCCCAATCCATGACATATCTCCTTTACTCTATTTTCAGGAATAGTGCCACAGATGAAAAAAGAAGTTTCAGGGGCTTAAATATTTCTCCATGTGCGTCGATGACAGAAGTGCGTGCTTATAATTGGGGCATGAACTCGTTCAAGTGGAAAGGAATCCCAGTAACCATTCCTAGTTCAAAAAAAGAATGGCTACTATTTGTGCTTCTACCACTGATATTTGTGATAGCTGCAAACCTTGCTTTTTTGATATTTGGGTCAGTCTAAAACCGGTTTAGGATATGGCCTTAAACACAATCCGAGACCTGTTGGTGGCAAAGGGACGTATACGTGTTATCCAGTCACCCTTGTCTGACGCGGATTCCCAAGCATCGGTGCCGGGTAGATCTGGTGAAGACATTCCATAAATAGCAAGATACTTGGCTACACCATCAGTGTCGCCCCCTTCAAGTTTATATCTAGTGCAACTGGACACCCCTTTCACACTGAGAATATTGGGGATGTGCTGTGTGTCGTATATACGATTGAAGTCCTTCTCCAATTCAGAAGGTATATCCATTTGAACAAGGTAAATATAATCTGCCACAGGAATGGAATCTCCTCTAAAACGAACTCAAAGTCCGATAAATCATCACTTGCTACGGTTCTCAATTGATACTGTCAGATGCTCCCAGAAAATACAAATCGCGGATTTATGACTGGTGGTTAGGGAATGTTATTGACTTTAAGGTGAGTTAATTCCTCAGAAAACTAATCTCCTAGACCTATAAACAATCTTCATCCCAGATAGCCGTAACCGCCTTTGTAGATTCACGTACCTGCCATTCTCCAGTGGAGTGAGCGCCCTGGGCAGGTGAGTGGCGATAATATACGGTCCATCCCCCCATAGTGGTTTTGCCTTCAAAAAAATCAGGGTATTCAATGTAATGGGAATTGGCATCACAATTGTCACTTATGTAGCTTTTTACTAAAGTGATCGCCTCATCAGGCTCCATTTCTGTTTCCCAGCTCATCTGTTTCTTTTGGCTGCTAGTAGCATTTTTAGATGAAGTATCTTCAGTATTGGAGTCACCTCCGCAAGCCGCTAAAAGTAGCGTACTAACTATTAAAAACAACACAGCTTTTTTCATCATGTTCTCCCCACACACTAGGAACCACCATGTTCCAGCATTATTTGTTGTTGAATGTGGAATCATTGAATCACGTTATTAAGCAATATATCTTTCCCTCATATAATTAGGAAGCTCCTTCTATCGTAACGTAACCTCAAGTGGTTGCCAAAGTGGTTCCAAGCTTGGTGGGCTAGTCAATAAGTTTAGGAACCGGTCTGGCCAGGCTGGTGTTGACTCGCATACCCATTCCTTTAGACATCACTTTGCTACAAAACTCCTTGAGAATGGCGTCAACATCAAGACAATACAGGGGCTATAACGACATGCAAATCTAGATACCGCGCAAGTCTATCTGTCCGTTACGGGTGAGCATCTACATGATGCGGTAGGACTGCTAGGCTAAATTAGTAAAAACC
Source organism: Chloroflexota bacterium (assembly GCA_002696685.1). The sequence goes on from NZSI01000067.1 coordinate 18,575, forward strand.
CCAAAAACATACCTCTATAACAGTTTCTAATTTCAACTAAAGGATTTTAAAATACCTCGAAGATTACTTTTAAGTAGTTTAGGAAATCCCAGTTTAGTCTATCTGGGTTTCGAATAAATTGGAGATATTATGAACTCTAAAACTCTAAGTAGCTGGATGTTGATGGCCGGACCTATTGTGTTCTTTGTGGTCATTATAGGTGTGTGGGGTGCGGTGATTGGCGAGGGAGAGACTGCCGCAGAGAATGTGGCCAATATCATTGATAAGCCAACGTTGGCTTCAATACTCGTCATGATAGGCAGCATAGCATATGTTTCAATATTTGTAGGGTATGCACTTACGGCCTGGTCTAGAGCTGACGGATCCACAACGGCCGGCACACTCGCATCTGTAGCTAGTCTGATTTTTGTCGGTATTGCTGCGATATCCATGGGATTTACCGGAGCTCATTTTGGAGTTATCGGTGGAGGTGAGGAAGACGCAGTAGAATCTGCCTGGGTCATGGCGGTAATTGACAATGGTCTCTCGTCAACGTTTTGGTTTTGGGCACTAGGTAACATCATTTTAGGGGCTGCGCTTTTTATTGAGAAGAAAATTAACAATATAGGACCACTATTGTTAATTCTTTGGGGAGTTCTAATAGTGCTTATGCACTTTACGGTAGAAATTGAAGACTTCCCAAGGGTTATTGGAATGATCATATTTATGGGAATGATGGTCGTTACTATTGTGTTTGGATTTTTTAACCTGAAGTCAGAATCTGTGTCAACGGGAAAATCTGAAGCCTAAATTTGGTCTCGGAGGGGCGTCTAAAACAGGCGCCCCAAACCTCAAGACATTACCCGCCTGAAGACAGGATTAATAAACAGTATTCAAGAAAGTGTTTACAGAGAAAGTCTGAATAATAGAAAAATATTACTATAGTTGCTGTGTTAACTTCCGAGGTTTTTTGACAAACAGCATTAGGAAGGCGCCAAAAAAGGTCAAGATTGCGAACACGGAGAATGGGATTACATAAGAATTTGTAGTATCAAACATATAGCCGGCAAACAGGGGTGCCCCAATCATACCTATATTCATTGGGAACTGGGATATGCCCATGATCGTTGCAAAGGCCTTTCGCCCGAAATATTCTCCCCGGATAGCTGTGGTTAATGGGTTACGTCCACCGAATCCTATTCCATACAGTACGGCAAAAAGGTAGGCCAAGAGTACAGAGTCTGCGAACGCAATTATTGTTATGGCGATTCCCTGGATAGCAAGAAATATGGCGATCATAAGAGTTTTGGGA
>NZSI01000068.1 GCA_002696685.1 Chloroflexota bacterium
ATCATGCTGTGAGTACCTTCAGAAGCCATGTTTCAAACCTCCCTTTATAATGACCTGATATGCCTTTATGATTCCACAATGACATTAACCTATCTAGGAATTTTCGGTGTTGCTTTTCACCACAGTACTTTAAGTAAGTGCATAAACGGACAACGAGAGTGGAATCCAGAACTCAAAGCCAGATATGAGCAACTTGCCACCAGTATTAACAAAAGTGGTGGCACGAGTGGTGGCAGGCAGTTTGCCGAAAATCCTCAAAATATACCTTCTCAGGCACAAATCAAGGGAATGGTGGGCGGTACAAGGGTCGAACTTGTGACCTCTGCGATGTCAACGCAGCGCTCTAAACCACTGAGCTAACCGCCCTCAAACCTATTCATAAACACTATATGAGAAGTAATGAAGTCTAGCAATCCTATCCATATGGGTCAACGAAAAAGATGGATTTCGATTAATGCTCCATCACTGTTCCACCATTCTGATTTATAGACTGCCCATGTATCCAAGAGGCTGCCTCAGTACAAAGGTAGGCACAGAAATCACCCACTTCATCGTCAGTGCCATTTCTGCCTATCGGAGTACGCCCCGCCATATTATCCCAAACTTCTCCTCTACCTAAAACATCCATTCGATGAGTATCAACTGCTCCTGGACATACAGCGTTAACGTTGATNTTAAATGGGCCCAATTCCTGAGCCATCGATTGAGTCATGCCCACAATCGCAAAGTTAGCGCCGTTGTAGGCGAGGGTGTTTGCTGATCCTCTTTTTCCCGCTGTTGAAGATATATTTACTATCTTTCCCCCTTCACCTTGTTCGATCATGTGGGAAATCGCAGCTTTGGTACAAAGAAAAGTTCCAGTGACTTTAATATCCATAACCTTCTGGAATACATCTTCATCCAGTTCCAAAATCGGAACCCTATCGACACCGCGNGCAAAGGCCGCGTTATTTATCAATATATCTATCCTTCCAAATTCATCCACAGTTCGATCAATCATATTTTGGACGTCATCCCGACTTGTAACATCAACTGTTAAGGTAAGAGCCCTTCTTCCCTCGGCTCTTACCTGTTCAGCAACACTTTCGACGTCTTTCCAATTAATCGCTTTCTCATCGTCAGGAAAGGAGGATGGATCCCTACCTGTACCGGTTACAACTACGTCCGCCCCCAATCGTGCAAGAGAAACAGCCGCCGCCCTTCCGATCCCTCTTAATCTTCCCGCACCTGTAATTATTGCGACTTTCCCATCTAATTCGCCCATATGTACACTTCCTCTTTTTTATTTATTCATACTGCTCACAAAACAAAATGTTTTTGTGACCAAAATGTTGTCAATTAGCAGTTGCCCGAGTATATCTCAACGAAAGTCAGGGTGCTATGAATTCAGCACTTTGATTGCNCATGCGGGAGGTATAAGTGTCGAACTATCCAATCAGATACTAGTTGCCTTATATCTTCTGCAGACTCCTCAAGCCGATGTCCGTTTTCAGGTATCAATCTCAATTCCTTTGGCTCCTCAGCCCAGTCGAAAATTTGCCGGGATGAATCTTGGGATAATACCGTGTCAGCTTCACCATGTACCAACAAAAGGGGAGAAGGGGAAACCTGGGCTACGTCACCAGNACCAAAAGTTTGGCTNGAAAGAGCGACAACTCCCTTGGCAACCTCGCTGTAAGGAGCTGCTTTTATCACAACAGCACCTCCAAAAGAATGACCAATGAGTATTACATCCGTATGCCCGGTTCCTGAGAGAAAGGAAAGGGCCGCCAAAGTATCCATCACACACTCAGCGAGTACATTGGGTTGTCTGTAATCCACCCTTAGAGAAGTAATTCCCGGGGAAAGGCTATCCCCCAACAATTTGAACATGGAACCCGCAGGCCCATCAAAGCCTCCCCTAGCTCCTCCAACCCACACTACACCTCTGTGTGTCGGACTAGTAGTATCATGATGAATTATGGTTCTTATAGACCCCCGATTGGTTATGAGGAGAAGTCCTCTCCCCAGCTGATTTTCCTCAACATCCCATTCAGATAGTCCCGTGATTCCTATAGAAATATCATCGGCATCTTTTGTCATCAACCGAACTAAATTTTAGCTCTCATATGATGCCAGTCTGTAGCCTGCTGATAGGCGTAAGCAGCCCTGAACAATTTTTTCTCTTGGAGAGCCCCAGCCATAAATTGTAGTCCCACAGGTAGTCCGTCCAAGATGCCACATGAAACAGATATAGCCGGGATACCTGCAATGTTTGCAGGTATGGTAAATATGTCATTGAGATACATCTGAATTGGATCACCAGTTTTATCTCCAATTTCGAAAGCCGTGGTAGGTGCTGTGGGCATCGCTAACACGTCAAAATCCTCAAATGCCTCTTTGAATTCGTTTCTGATAATGGTCCGCACTTTCTGTGCTTTCAAGTAATATGCATCGTAATAACCGGATGACAGGGCATAAGTTCCAAGCATTATCCTCCGCTTCACCTCAGGGCCAAACCCCCTTCCACGTGTATTTTCTAGTGCTTCCCACATGGAGCCTGGATCATCATTCGAGTAACCATATTTAACCCCGTCATATCTTGAAAGATTCGCAGAGGCTTCTGATGGAGCTATGATGTAGTACACAGCTAACGCGTAGGCTGAATGAGGCAAACTCGTTTCCACAATTTCCGCGCCCAATTCACCCANAACTTTTATACCATCTTGAACTGACTTCTCGACACCTGGGTCAATACCTTCAGCAAAATATTCGATTGGCACTCCTACCTTGAACCCGGTTAAATCCCCAACTAATCCTTCAGAATAGTCTGGCACCTCAATATTAAGAGAAGTTGAATCACGTTGATCATGGCCCGCGATATTTGACAGGACAACAGCGCTATCTTCAACATCTGATGTTATGGGCCCAATNTGGTCGAGGGAGCTTGCAAAGGCTACCAATCCAAATCTACTAACCAATCCATACGTTGGTTTCATTCCCACTACACCGCAAAGTGAGGCTGGTTGGCGAATGCTGCCACCTGTATCAGATCCCAACGAAAAAACACATTGGGAAGCTGCGACTGCTGCTGCTGGGCCCCCACTACTACCCCCCGGTACCTTATCGAGATCCCATGGATTATGGGTCACATTCATCGCTGAGTTTTCAGTCGAGGATCCCATCGCAAATTCGTCAAGATTACCTTTTCCTAATAAAANTGCCCCAGCGTTTTTCAGTTTTGCCGTGACGTGGGCATCATATGGAGGAATAAAATGCTCCAGCATTTTTGATGAACATGTTGTAGGGATCCCCTTTGTACTCATATTATCTTTGAGCTGCATGGGAATACCCGTTAGAGGCCCATGGACACCCTCGCTTATCATCCTGTCGGCAACTTTTGCCTGCTCTAGGGCTATATCAGCAGTAACAGAAACAAAGGANTGGACGTCTTCTTCAACACTTATGATTCGNTCTAAATATGCCTGTGTAAGTTCCAGAGCTGAGACTTCTTTCTCATCCANAAGTCTTCTTGCGGCATTAATGGTCAGCCCTTTAGTATCCAATNTTGGCATAGGTTGTTTGTAATCTCTTATTCCTCGAGCACAGCTCGAACACGTATAAAACCGTCTTCTTGCCTAGGGGCATTGGCCAAAGCTTCGGCTAGCGTAATCGAGTCACCGGAGATGTCTTCTCTCATTACAGAGTGTACGTCAACNGAATGTCCAGTCGGTTCTATCCCATCGGTATCTACCTCAGATAGAACCTCGATACTGGACAAGATATCACTCATCTGGTCTCTCATCTCTTCAATCTCTTCTTCAGTCATATTTATACGTGTCAACAGAGCAAGGTGACGAACCTCTTCAATCGTAATATTGTCATTTCCACTCATCGGTTTTTCGCTCCANTTAGGAATTGAAAAGTCCCTGTTCCTCGAAAACATCGGCAAGAATTGCTATTCCTTTTTCAATATCTTCTGGGCTATTGTGACTGTAAGTAAGTCTCAAACGGTTGGCGCCAGACCGATCCGCTCTAAATACTGGTCCCGGGTTATACTTCACCCCTTTTTCCACCGCACTATCCAATGCCGCCCACGTATCAGCACCTTCAGGAAGTTCAACCCAAACCATCATACCTCCCTCGGGTTCTGTCCAAGAACACTCTGGAGGAAAATACTCACCAAGTGATCGTATAAGGGCATCCCGCTTGGCTCCTAGAGACTGGGCTACACCCTGAACGTAGGAGTCCTTGTTATTCTTTAGGTATTCATGAACGACCATAGAAGATAAGTGACTCGGGCTGGCACCAAACCCTATCTTCTGCATTGGTGCTCGGGCACTCTCAGGGAATGCCCCAAAGCCTAGACGCAATCCGCATCCAAGGAGTTTTGTGAAGGCAGAGATATACATTACACCTTCAGTTTCATCCAACGACATAATAGCAGGGGGAAGATCTGGACCATCTATCCGAAAATCAGCATACGATTCATTCTCAACAACAGGAATACCGTATCTGCCAGAAATCTCAACGATCCTTTTTCGTCTAGCCAAACTCAAGGTGGCCCCAGTCGGGTTGTGATAAACGGAAATCGTATATATGAGTTTAGGTTTAATCCCCTCAGATAATTTTTTCTCTATCTCAACCTCAAGTGCGTCGGGATCCATACCATCTTCGTCCATTTTCACATGAACAGGTATTGCTCCCTTTCGAAGAAACATATTTAAACTGCCGTGATAGCAAAATTCATCCATCATCACAACATCACCAGGGTCTATAAACGCATCAACGATAGTTTGACAGGCTCCCCCGGCACCACTCGACAAAAACAAATTATCTGGAGATATATCCAATCCTCTATTGGATTTTAGTTCTCTGGATGTAAATTGTCTCAGGCCCTCATGTCCAAGCGGCGGTGGATACGTACCAAGAGACAATCCTTCTCTTTCTATCGCAATAGCTGCCGCCTTTGAAAATTCTGCCACCTCCATTGCGTCGGGATCCGTATACGTAACTGAGAANACGTATTCAACATCGGCCGCCAAACCTTCAGGCATAACNATGTCGGGAGCTATAGGNGTTGCTGTTAATTCACTGAAATCAATGTTCATAAAAAATCCAATAGATTCTATATTTTCCTAGAAGGGCAAAAGAATCTTCTCTCCTGTTTGAGTGCTTCTAGTAACGGCCTCGGTGAATTCCATATACCGAACTCCATCTTGGAAGTTGGTGTGTGTAATATCTTCTTTCCCTCTTATAGCATTTATAAATTCTTCTTCAACTCTCCAGTCACCTTGTAATTCAGCAACAATTTCTATTTCAGATAGCCCGCTATCAGACTTTTGACCACCCAATAACTTGGGCGACGCCTGATCAGAACCATCTACCTTAAGGGTCCCTTCCGTACCAAAAATATATACAGCATTTGCCGGTGCATGTCCCAGCACATCACTAAACCTTATGTGCAGAGTAGGCCCAGAAAACATCTCACAAAGAATCTCTACGTGATCTGGTACAGAAACAACGTGAGGCTTTCCCTCTTCATCATTCCTTCGTTTCACAGTGGTTCTTGTTAAAGCCTGCACCGATGAAGCGGATCCAACCCATCTCATAATGGCCTCGTACCATATCCCTAAGCCCATAATATTGAACCCGCTGAAGTCACGGCTTTGCCGCCAATGAAAGGTTTTTNCATGATCAACAAACCCCCCCTGGCTTATTGCAGCATCAACAGATAGGACGTCTCCGACATATCCTTCCTTTATGAGTTTGATTATGGTTTTGTCGAGGTTGAGCGTATGAGGCGCAGGCACTATCTGGGTTACTTGTTCCGGAAACTGACGAGATGCATCTAACATAGCATGGGCTTCTGACGCGTCTACAGCCATTCTAGCTTCGGTCATTACGTGCTTGCCATATTCCAATGATGCTATGACCATCGTGCAGTGCATATACGGCCAGGTACCTATGCATATGGCATCGATGTCGGGATCTTCCACCATGTCGGTCCAGCTCCCATACACGTTATCAATTCCGTATTCATCAGCCACTCGCTGACCAGATTCTAGACTCCTATTGCATACCCCAGAAATATGAACATTATCTAAAGATTGAAATCCCGGGATATGACGTAGTTTTGTGTTCCCTCCAGCCCCTATCAGACCTATATTGATGGTTTCCGATGTCATATCTAATTCTCCTTCAGTGGTGTAAAAGGTTTTTATCTATAAATTTATTGAGATTATGCTAATACCNATCAGAATTATATTTTAGAGACCTGCNGCCGTCTATTCAGCTATTGATTTCCTCTATTAATCGACTGGGAGTAGATTCCTGCAAGGCCGGGTGGGCTTCTCCTCTCACGATAAGGTCAGCAACGAGCATTCCCGATCCGGGCCCTCTCCCAAAACCTGACGAACCCAATCCCGTTGCTAAAAATAAATTTTCATACTGTTCAACACGTCCAATCAGTGGCAGTCCGTCAGGTGAGAATGGCATAAGCCCCGACCAGGTTCGTGTCACTGATAACTGGTCTAAAAAAGGTAATACCTCACCAGCATGCGTTTTGTTTACCTCTATACCGGTAAAACTTACATCATCATCGAATCCAAGCAACTCCCTGTCTCCGCCAAATATTACTTCTCCGTTAGCTCTCTGCCTGCCATAAAGATGACGCGTTACTCTCAAGTCTCTATCATGAGTTAACTCAGGTGGAGAATCCTCATTTACAATCGGATTTTTGTGCCAATATTCGGAAGACTCCATAGAGGATATCGTGTGAAAAATACGTGGTGGAAGGCTATCTGTCGCCCACATTTGACCTCTCACAGGCTGAATGGGAATATTCAGGCCTATCATNTTTCCAATCTCAGAAGTCCAAGCTCCGGTAGCTATAAGTAATGCTTCACAATTGAATACTAGGTCATATGACCTAACAATCCATCCTTGACCGGACTGTTCCAAGCCGGTCACCAGAGCGGATGTAGTAACAACAGCGCCATTTCTTTTAGCTACTTCTGAAAATGCCCTGGTTGATTTGATTGGATCCGCCTGGCCCCTGTTGGAAGAGTACATATATCCGTTAAGGTCGCTGTTAAGATTGGGCTCATAGCTTTTAGCTTCAGCTGGTGAAAGAATCTCGACTTGCATTCCCTCAGACTTTAGGAAGGAAACCCTTTCTTGTGCATATTCATACTGCTTTGGCGAATGTATGGCCACCAGGGATCCAGACTGGCGAAACTCAATATCGTGCCCTTTTTCGATCTGCAGGCTTTTGAATATATCAAGGCTCCCCATGGTCAGATGTTCCTGCAAGCCAGGTTTATGTCCCCATCCAAAGCCACCAATAGAGCCAGCGTTTAGTCCTGAGGCTTCCCCAGATATTTCACCCCGTTCCAGGAGATTTACATCCATTCCGGCCTCGGCGAGAAACATTGCAGCGGAACAACCCACTATTCCGCCACCTACCACTATTACATCAGAATTAAGCACTCGGATAGTTCAACCTACCCTGTCTATCCGTAAAAGCTCTCATCAGAACCCCGTCTCCGTTGGTGACAAAAAGAGTTGACAGGTCCTCACCACCAAAAGTGCAGTTAGTAGGCCTATCCAGCAAAGTAGGATGTGTTTCCAAAATTTCGCCTGATGACGAGAAAACGTATATGGCTGGGCCAGGTCCACTTTCTTCGAACCCGGCACAGGCTACGATGTTGCCTTCTGTGTCCAAAACCATTCCATCAACCCCACGGTGATCTCCAAAATCATGGAGGACGCTAGATTCACCGAGGGTTCCATCGTCGTTGACAGGATAGGCACGAAGTTCTCGCTTTTCCTCAGGAAGGCGACCACTTTGAGCGACATATAAGGTTTTGTAGTCAAGTGAAAACAACAGACCGTTCGGTCGAGTCGTGTCAAAGGTTACCCTGGATACCTTGGGATCGTCGCCACTCATGTCAATCCTGTAAACCGAATCATGCTCCAGTTCTTTATTAGCTCGATCGAGGCTCCAGTCACCACCAGGCCCTTCATAGTAGGGATCAGTAAACCAGACATTTCCATCCTCATCTATAGCCAGATCATTTGGAACGTTGAATTTCTGACCTTCAAAGTTATCTGCTAGTACAACCGTGTCATCACCCTCGTACCGAACTACCCTTCTTGCTCCCCCCTCACAGGCATAAAGACNTCCTGCTGCATCGAAAGCCAAACCATTAGCATGATTTGTTCCTTCTCTGTAGATCGTCGAGGTGCTAGTCTTGGGATCAAATTGCAGGATTATGCTTCCTGGAATATGTGTAAACAAAATATATTGACCGTCCCACACAGGCCCTTCCGACGTGCCAATGTATGGTCCATTAACAGGTATAAAATTCCACGACATGAGATTTTCTCCTTAAATTACTTCGTCGGATTCACCAATATCACCGTCAGAGTCTCCGCCTAGTTCTGCACCTGTTTTTTTTATTTGCCCAAACTCATTACGGAACCCGTTATGCAGCGTGCTGGCGTCACTGGAATACAACACAAACCTTGCTCCTTCACGTAGCCACTTTTGTGTTAACTCCACGGTCTGGTGGTGTATCAAAACAGGTGTTTCAGCTGCCTGACATTTAGAAATAACCTCTCTAAGTGCGGCCTCATAATCCGGGTGATCGTATTGATCTGGCACACCAAGAGTAATCGAAAGATCGTTGGGACCTACAAAGACGGCATCTATACCNTCGACTTCCAAAATGTTTTCAAGATTCGATATTGCCGGAACACTCTCAATGCCGATAATGCAAACATTGTTGCGATTACGGTCCTCTAAATATTCTTTCGTAGCTGNACTGGGAAATTCCCCTGTGTTAACAGCCTTATCAGCCAACTCTCCCTTGAGAGGTCTCCATTTTGTCGCCGCCACAACCTCTTTGACCTGTTCTACAGTCTCACAGTATGGAGCCAAAACACCCTGTGCCCCTGCGTCCAAATACATAGTGACATAATGGGANGCGGGAATTGGAACCCTCACTATTGGAACAACACCTGAGTATCTAAATGCTGCCAAGTAATCAGCGACTTCCGATCTACTTCTGGCAGCATGCTCAGTGTCCAAGATCGCGTAATCTAGACCAAAGTTTGAAAATGCCGAGCTCCATCTGGGATTTCGGCCGAGACTAATCATCGTGCCATAAACGATTCCNCCGCTATTTACTTTTTGCTTGAGTTGCTCTCCATTCACTATTAAATCTCCTGACGCTTTTATGGTTCTGACGACAGCATTCTACATAGCCAGAGTCATATGGTCTAATAGCGTCAGGGAGTCAGCGCGAGACTGCAATGTATTAAAGCTTTTTACGACTCCCTATCACATATCCAGCTGCTCCAGTGAGCGCCCCTATTCCCACAATCAAAAATGCAGATGCAACGCCATATACTCCAACTACTGGTCCCAATATGAAATTTCCACCCGATGCCCCAACATCCCAGGCTTGCTGGAGTGTGGCTAAAGC
>NZSI01000069.1 GCA_002696685.1 Chloroflexota bacterium
GGCTGACCCAGGCTGAGGCTGATGAGAAGATAAAGAAAATACAAGGCAAATAGGGAAAATGACAATTAGCGAAATTTCTTTAGCCTAAGTAAGGTTCTGCTAGACAACTGCGGAACCTTGGGTAGAGCAAGAGGGCGTCTTCACGGGTGGACAATGGTTTCCGTATCTATTCCTATAGTTGCTATGGACGAAACAGCCGATTGAGATCACCTAGTCTGACTTACTTACAAGATTGATTATTCCAGGACTCTTAATGTGGATGGTATGTTGGTCCTAGTAAGCTTGCGGATAACGAAAACTGGTGCAATTCCAACCGCAAAGACACCTAAAACAATAGTGTTTACATAGGTAGTAGTTGATACGGATAAATACATACCTATCTCGGGCAGAGCGGAAGCAAAAACAGTATTAATGAAATAGTCTAAGAGTAAAAATCCTATTCCCAAACCTGCAATACTGGCCAGAAGTCCGAGCGTAGCGCTTTCGATGATGGACATCAACATAATTTTGCTTACCGGTAGTCCAAAAGCCATAAAAGTAGCGTGTTCTCTGGCACGGTCGTCCATGTTGATGCTTGCCGTATTAAAAGCTATGAGAAGCGCCAGAAACAATACAACAAATTGAACAATTTTGAGGATGTTCATCTGGCCCTTTAATTCCTCCTTCATAGCTCTATCGTTAATACCGGATTCCTGAACGGATGAAACACCTGCAATCGTGTAGAGGTCAGTTTGTATCTTGTCCCAGTCTGCGGATTGGTCAGTTTTGATCCACACCCCTCCCGCCAAACCATCCATACCAGATTCCTTTGCTTGGGAACTGGCCACATATGAATATGCTCTGAAGGGATGAGGATGTATACCTGAAATAGTGAATTGGCTTTTTAAAAAACTGGGAGTGCCTTGTACGGTGACTATTGGATGATTTACCAGTACTTGGTCTCCCGAAGTCGCTCCCAATGACTTTGCTGCTGCGGAAGAGATCAAAATTTCGTTATGTTCTTTCGGATACTTACCCGACACCAGAGTAGGTCGCCACATAGTATTTTGAAAATCTATGACCGTTGTTAATATGCTGATTTCGTCACCAGATTTCTTATGCTCGATGTTACTGGCTGTGCCGGCAAACTGGATGACAGGCTGGATTTCTGTCACAGCTTCACTATCTTTCAAGTATGTAAATATAGGGGAATCCACAGCCTGGAACTTGTCAAAGATTACTTCAATACGCTGAGATCCCTTGATTGAGGATTCAGATGTAGCTTTGTCAAGTGTCAGCGAGAATGAATCTACCATTCCCAAGACACTGGTCATTACACCTATGACTCCTGCTATACCCAGTAATGTTAGGAAAGTTCTTCTTGGGGTTCTCAGCAAGTTTCTGAATGGGATTTGCCAAAATGTATTACCGGGAAATGGTAGGCGTGAAAGAAGTGGAGATAGACCTTTTCTGATTGGCGCTAAGTGTCCGGTCCTTATGGCATCTATGGGCTGGATATTCAGCCCATAGATAACCGGAACCAAGGTAGCAATGATCGGTGCTAAAAATCCCCCAATTCCTACCCATAAAAAATACTTTGGTTCAAAAGGGGTTAACCAAACAGGAAGAGGTAATTCTTGCATAAGCACAGTTCTCATGGTGCCATTTATAAGTTTTCCAACAAGTATTCCAAAGATAGTGCCAAATATGGATATATTGAGACCCAGAATGATTGGTCTTGCTGCAAGACTCAGAAGCGAGGCTCCCATAGCCATACCGATTCCTATTTCCCTTCTCTGAGATTGCACGACCCTTACGGTTAAATTGAATGCTGCGAAAACCGCTCCTAATAAGATTGCAATTCCTATCACGTGATAAAATTTTTGGTCGGCGCCTGCTCCTTCATACAGGAGCTTGTAGACTCGGTCTTCTTTTTTTTCTTCGATACCTATTCCATAATTTGGAAAAGATTGTTGGAGAATTAATGTAAGTTCTGTTTTTAGATTTTCCCTGTACTCAGGCTTTGAAATTGTTATTAGGGATTCACTGGTTTTTCCTTCTTGATTTTGTAAAAATTGAACTTTATTTAGTGGCATATAGACTATTGCAAATACGCCTCCGAAGCCCAGCCCAGAATCATTAATAGGTATGAAATGCTGTGGGGTTAAACCAGTGCCAGAGACCTCAATTTTTTTGCCTCCCGGTAATTCAATGATCGACGAATTGGGAATACCGTTATTCTCTGCGAAGGTATGATCTAATACGGCATAATCGATTGTTGAGCCTGTGTCGTAATTCCCCCAATCTCCCCCTGTGAAATGAAGTTTGTCAATTTGGCTGACACCTCTTGATTCGTCTATTCCAACGAGAAGACCCGGCGCTATAACAGATCCGTTAACTCCCTCGGCTTTAATTTGAGTTGGTAAAGTTAATCTATCCTCTACTCCTGTGATTACCCCTTTATTAACGAGTGGTGCTAGAATTTCTCCTATTTCTCCTTCCTGGAATAGATTTCCAGACTGCGAATACACTTTAAAGTCATGCATGTTGGTTGCAGAGAAGCTTGCATCATTTGACTTTAATCGCCAGGAGGTCGTACTAGATAGGCCCGAATAAGTGCCTGTGCCTATTGCTATTACGAAAGAAATTAAAATTACCTGAATCCATCGGGATCTTAAGTCTCGAAGGATCCATTTTGCCCATAGAGCCCTATAACCCACAGCTATGACCAGTTACCATCTGAGTTCATCTATGTCTTTTTTCCCATTAATAGGTGGACCGTCAGAGACAATTTGTCCGCTGCTTAGTTGTATAACCCTATCTGCGATTTGAGCTATCTCACGATTATGGCTTACAACAAGAACAGCACGATTCATGTTGGCTTGACTTACTAACAGTTTGAGTATTTGCTTGCCAGTCTCAAAATCCAGCTCACCTGTTGGCTCATCGGCAAGTAATATTGGATTGGAGGTGGCGAGAGCACGGGCGATAGCCACCCTCTGCTGTTCTCCTCCTGAAAGCTCGTGTGGGAAATGTGTTGACCTGTTTTCAAGGCCGACATCTGAAAGAACATGGCCCGCTGTGAATTTACTCTTATTTCCTGAAACGTCGAGCCCAAACTGAACATTTTCTTCTGCGGTGAGTCCGGGAAATAAGTTAAAGCTTTGAAATACGAAACTCACTGTACTGCGGCGGATTCGTGACAAGCTTGAACGGTTTCCAGTGGAGAGGTCAAAGCCTCCAATCTTCACCTTGCCTTCTGATGGTGTATCAAGCGCTCCAATTAAGTTCAACATCGTGGTCTTACCGCAACCAGATGGTCCCAGAACTACCACGAACTCTCCCTCTTCAATCGATAATGTGACTTCATCGAGAGCTCTTACAGTGACACTGCCTGTGTCGTAAATTTTGGAAACATGTGACAGTTGAATAAGTGGCACTGTGTCACGCTTCCAATTCGTCAGTAGGTTCTCCAGGATGTTCTGATCCTTCATTTTCTCTAGGGTCTGTTTCCCCTAGAGGAGGCCACTGGATGCGTTGATCCAGTCTTGAGACAGGGATGGCTGGAACAGTTTGTACTTCTACTCCAGCTTTAACCCCAAGTTCCAAGGAGAAGCGAGCAGCCGATTCGTTATCTGGTGCTTCCAGCACAGTAATAAAATCGTAATCTCCCAACACTGCATAAAGTCCCATGCATTGCACATCGAGTAGATCGCTGGAGTGCGCCGCATGAAGAATCACTTCTGGGTCCTCATGCATTAAATTTCTACCGTCTTGATTAAGCCTAAGTAAGAGGAAATATGTTGCCATTAGGAAACCCCTTCAATCTTTAGAACGTGACTGAATAAACGAGTTGAATAACTAGTCAGGTCTACCAATCAAGTAGGGAAGGTTTTTGATGTCGCCAACCCTCATCAGAAGGGAACACAGTATTCATCATTACACGTTCTATTTCTCCATCAAACCAGTCCTCTACAGTGGATCTCCACTTCTTGTAGTGGGGGGCATTCCTATGGGCATCCAAGGCTGCCTCATCTTCATACACTTCGTAGAGATGGAACAGGTTGGCTTCTTCAGAATTCTTTAGGATGTCAAATCTGAAACAACCCGATTCATCTTTCACAGAGCCTTGAGAATCTCCGAAACTTGCTTCTGTGAACTGATCAGAAAACCCTTCTTTGATTCGGATCGTAACGAATATAGAAATCATTTGTAGCTACTCCCAACATGCTTTTCCTTCTAGACAAGGAGGATTATAAAACCTTGTGGCTTCAAAATTCTTTAATCTTATGGTTCTCTTTTTGGCAATAATTCAGCAGGATGCTGAATGTGCCAATCGGAGTCGTCTTGAAAGTCCGCAGCAATAGANAGTATTTTGTTTTCCTGGAATGCTCTGCCCATAAATTGAATTCCNGTNGGAAGATTNTCTGGAGTGAANCCATTGGGTACTGACACTGATGGTAGCCCGAGTGCGTTTCCGGCCGCTCCCATGATGTCACGTGAAGCTCCTGTGATGGAACCTCTAAATTCATCTTCTATTGGCGATGCTGGGGTGTTACGGGTGGGAGATATTAATGCATCAAATTTCGACATGATGTCATCAACCTGATGTGCCATAACACCTCGAATTCTTAGGGCTTTTATATAGTCCTTTGCCAAAACTGTAGTTCGAGCGTAGGGACCGTATCTATCTTCTGGAGCGGTAAGATTCCTCGCTAGTCCCTTTTCAGTGAATTCTTCGAATGCACTTGATGACTCAGCCAACATTATTGTCCTGGTAACTTCTTGGTATGGCATATCTGGAAGATCTATTTCGGTGATCTCAAATTTTTTCTCCAGGTGTTTTATAGATGTCACGAAGTTAGATCGAACCTGTTCATCAATATCATCTAAAACACCTTTTATAACGCCTAACTTATTCTTGCGGTTGACATCTCTGGTATAGGCATATTTCCTATTGGATGAAGTTGGATCTTTATGATCCTTTCCGGCGATGGCTTCAAGTATTAATCCACAATCATCTGCTGACAAAGCCAGTGGCCCAAGCTTGTCTAGAGTCCAAGATAGAGCCATTGCCCCGTATCTGCTTACTCTTCCATAGGTTGGTCTTAATCCGGATATCCCACAATTATTGGCAGGAGAAAGAATAGATCCCCATGTTTCAGATCCAATAGCGAAAGGAACTAAACCGCATCCAACCGCAGATCCGGACCCGCTTGATGATCCTCCCGCCCATGTGTTTTTGTCCCAGGGGCTTTTACAAGGACCTGTGATAGAGGCATTGGGTTGTCTGTACCCCATACCTCCCGCGAGTTCTACCATTGCTAACTTTGCTATAAGAACAGCGCCAGACTTTCGCAATTTTGAAACTACTGTAGCGTCGTAATTAAAGGTTTGACTTTCGAACAGCTTCGCGCCCCAAGTTGTTGGTGTCCCTCCGGATGTCGCTAGCAGGTCTTTGGCTCCATAGGGGATTCCATGCAGTGGCCCCTTGTATTCACCTTTGAATATTTCATCTTCCGCAGATTTTGCTTGTTTTAATGCAAGGTCAGCAGTTATTGTCACCACGGAGTTATATTCTGGACCGTATTTTCTCAGTCTGTCGAGAAAATGCTTAGTGACCTCTACTGGCGAAATGTCCCTAGATTTAATTCTGAATCCGAGCTCTCTGACTGACTTAAATATGGGAGTTTCACTCATCATGGATTTCTCCTGAGTCACATTCTGTAGTTTCGGCAAAAGGAGAGAAGACTGAAAATGGCTCCATACCGTTACTTAAGTCAACGTTTCTTAAGGCACGTGCATTGTTAATTATGTCCTTTACAGACTCCTTAACGTGGGCTATCTCATGATCTTCTAAAAAATGTCCGTATTTAGTAATGACCAACTCAGCAAGATGTTTTTCCTCAGGGTTCATATAAGCGCTCCTTCTTAACTTCCTCCCATAGGGAATCTTTTTCCTCAATTGTCAGAATCTTGAATTCTGATCCCCGGGAGGAACTGATTTTTTCCATGGCACGAAAACGATTTTCGAATTTACGGTTTGAATTTCGAAGGGACTGTTCTGGATCAATACCCATTCTGCGTCCGGCGTTCACTAGACTGAATAAAATGTCCCCAAATTCTTCAATTTTTTCTTCTTCCGTGTTGGTGTTTGCAAGTTCATCAAATTCTTCTATGACCTTTGCCCGTATATCTTCTTCGCATTCCCAATCAAATCCGGTTTTTGCGGCTCTTCGTTGTAAAGAATACGAGTGCGTGAGAGATGGCATACTTTTGGGTATACCATCTAGGGCTGACTTTCTGTCTTCTTTTTCATTTCTCTTTATTTCTTCCCATGTTTCGGCCAACTCCTTCATGCTATTTATCTGTTTGTCTCCAAATACGTGAGGGTGTCTTCGTATATATTTTTGAGTGACCGAGGCGAATATGTCTTTATCTTTGAAAAAGCCGGTTTTCACACCAATGTTCATTTGAAAGGCCATGTGAAACAGTACATCTCCAATTTCCTCAATGATTTCTTCTACATCATTGGATTCGATTGCCTCTACTAATTCGTAGCATTCTTCCACCAGCATTGGAATCAGTGTATTCATGGTTTGTGTTTTATCCCAGGGACAACCTCTTGCTCCTGTGAGTCGCTCAACTAGCTTTTGGACACCCTTAAAAGTGTCAGGAAATGTTGGATTACCCACAGGATCGTCATTTTGCATTTGTTTCTCCGAGTCTGCCATGGTGTGTTGACACCTCTTTATTTCTGAAAATAAGCTATTCACATGATCTTAAGACTTCTTTGTATTCTACGCTCCGTTCTGATCGTATTAATTGTTCCTTTGTTGTTGGTGACAACTAACGTGCGATTGGTGGTGAATTCTTCCTATGTATATAGCTATGGGTTTCACAAATATGGTATCGAGTCAGTAACAGGAATAGAGATGAGACAGTTGGAGCTTGCTGGCAAAAAGATAAGAGATTACTTTTCTAATGATCAGGATTTCATAGTTATCAATATCGAACGTCAGGGACAGAATATTAAAAACCTTTATAACCAGAGG
Source organism: Chloroflexota bacterium (assembly GCA_002696685.1). The sequence goes on from NZSI01000069.1 coordinate 7,035, forward strand.
GAAATTCTGCATATGAAGGATGTAAAGAATCTTGTCCAGTTGACTTACTCGATACAGATATGGGGGTTTCTACTTCTGTCCTGTTTAATTATTGCCGGGGTTTTATCAAAGAAGCCACGAAATTTGTCAAATGCCGTTGACTTGATCAGCTGGGGTGGAGGACTGACGCTCGTTATCTTAGCAGTTATAGGGGTCCTATCGCTCTTCGGTTTTCAAAGACTGTTTCTCTTTTTTCACTTGGTTAGTTTTGATAACGACCTTTGGATTCTGGACCCTAGACGTGACTACTTGATTATGATGTTTCCCCAGGGATTTTTTTTCGATGCGACCGTAATTATTGTGGTGCTTACTCTTGGGCAGGCTCTTGTATTGTGGATAGTTCCTAGGCTAATTAGAAAGTTTCGTAGACTTTAGAGGGAGGAGTACTTTTAAATAATGCACTACCAAGAAGAACGTAATTACGGGTGTCGGATTTCCGATTCATGGACATACAGAGGATTGAAGACAGTTGTGATGGAAAATGAACTCATACGAATAGTTATTTTGGCGGATAAAGGGGCGGATATTTATCAATTTGTATATAAGAAAACTGATACAGATTTCTTATGGCGTTCCCCTTGGGGCGTACGTGACCCATCCAAGTTCATTCCCACTACAGGAGACGGAGTAGGTATGTGGATGGACACATATGAGGGGGGATGGCAGACCGTGCTACCGGGGGGTGGGTTTCCTTCTACATATGGGGAAGCCGATATGGGCCTTCATGCCGAAGTTAACACACTTCCATGGGATTGCACTATCGTGGAGGATTCAGTCGAAAGGGTTTCAGTAAAATTTTCTGTAAGGACATATAGGACCCCATTTTTTTTTGAAAAATTACTTACAATTGAAAAATCTAAACCGGCTTTATTTATAAAACAAACATTGATTAATGAAGGAGCTGAAGCGGTTCACTGTGTATGGGGAGAACACATTGCTCTTGGCTCACCATTTCTGAATGACAAGTGCCTGATAGATCTTCCTGGAGGGAAAATCATAAATCACCCCAAACAGTTTCACGTGAATAACAGGTTGGAGCCCGGTGCGGTAACAGATTGGCCTACGACCCGCCTGAAGGATGGTACTGCACATAACCTCAGCAGGGTACCCGGGAAAGATTTTTTCTCCTATGATCAATCGTACATCACTGAAATGCCCGTTGGCTGGTACGGAATTACGAATAGGGATATAGGGGTGGGATTTGGTGTGGTATTCTCTGACATATACAAATATCTCTGGTACTGGCAATCTCTGGGTGGAGGAACAGGTTATCCGTGGTACGGACGTACCTATAATATTGGGTTAGAACCATTTACCAGTTATACGAACGAAGGACTTGGTACCGCCATTGATAATGGTACCGCTTTGTTGGTAGAAGCGGGTCAAGAGGTACAGTCATCCGTTACTGCAGTGGCCTATGAATCCTCAAAAGGAATCGAAGGGATTTCTCAGTCTGGAGATATAAACCTCAAAAAGTAGGGTATCAAAGTGTCCCATAAAGTTTTTCCGCTACAATCTTCACACCTACTCGCTCGTCTCTGATCATTGCCTCATCATAGTCATCCCAGTCAGGGTGATTTTGTCCGCTGGCAGATGTGTATATTTTTCGTAACGTTTGAAGCCATAATTCCTTGTCATGATTCCCTTGAGAGAATATTTGGGCGCATCCCTCTAAAACTAGGTAAGGTCTCCATGAAGGCCCAGAAACTAGAATTGAGCAGCGGGGATTTCTTATCAAATTACGTAGCTTAGCTCTGTTTTCGGTGGTGGTGAAAGCCACGCCATCTTCCAGAGCTCCAACAGTGACTATACTCATTTGTGCGGCACCATTCCGACGAAAGGTGGTAAGTACGGCGTCGTGATTATTTCGTAGAAACTCTGCCAGATCACTCGTTTTCATGTTATGCCCTCTGAAAGTTCTGTTTCGTAAAGTAGATATTTCGTGTTGTACATCCCAAGGTTTTTATAAACTGATTGTGCAATTTTATTTTCCTTCTCTACGTAGAGTCGGATACCACAGACATTTCCTGCACTAAAGGATAGCTTTTTCACCTCTTCATATAGATGGCTATATACTCCTTTTCGACGCCACCTTTTCTTTACATATACGCTTTGTATCCACCAGAACCATCCATTCCGCCAGTCACTCCACTCATAAGTTATTAGGAGGCTGCCGATGACGTCACCTTCATACTCCCCGATTAAGTAAGTACCTTTTTGTTTGTCGCGCATTACCTCGGTGACACCTAGTTTAATCGATGACTCTAAAAGTGTTTTATTTTCTGTTTCTAGAGCCATTTCTTTTTGAAATTTGACTATAGTTTCTATATCAGAAAATGTTCCTTCTCTTGTGAGTAATTTGTCCATATGACTATGCTCCGTTGGATATCGTAATTTGGAAAGTTTTATTGCACCAAGATATCAATAACTTCATATATATCATGAATGGCCTTCTAAATCTGGGTTGATTCAATCTGAGTTACCCTGACGTATAATGTGCGCCGTACTTGAAAAGGAGTTATGAAGTATTTGAACAAAGTCTATTCATCTTTTAATGAGGCTGTAGCCGATATACCAGACGGTGCCACATTGATGATCGACGGATTTGCTGGTCCTGGAGGCACCTCTCAAAATCTTATAAGAGCCCTCAGGGATCAAGGCGCCCGTGACTTAACAATCATAAGTAATACTGCAGGGATAGCTAGCGTTGTTGGCTTCGGCACTATTCCTGGACAAAAACCAATAGACATTGGTATTTTGGTTGATAACGGCCAGGTGGGGAAGGTAATAGCATCCTTTCCCGTGTCTCCATCACCTTCACGGCCTACTTCATTTGAGAAGGCATATCAGAGAGGCGAAGTCGAACTTGAGCTTGTGCCGCAAGGGACACTTGCAGAACGGATTCGTGCTGGTGGGGCTGGAATTCCCGCCTTCTTTACCCCTACAGGAATAGGAACATTTGTAACGGAGGAGAAAGAAACTAGGTTCTATGACGGGAAAGAATATGTATTGGAGACTGCCCTCAAGGCGGATTATGCTCTAATAAGAGGCTACATGGCGGACACTATTGGGAACCTTTGTTTTAGGGGTACTTCGATGAATTTCAACGGAGTTATGGTTACTGCAGCTGTGATTTCTATTGTTGAGGTAGACAAAGTCGTCAATGTGGGGGAAATTGATTCGTATAGGATAGATACACCGGGACTCTACGTTAATAGGATAGTTGAGGTCTGATTTTGGTTGCTGAAAGACTACCCCGAGAAGTAATTGCTATGCGAGTGGCACAGGAACTCCAAGATGGAAATGTCGTTAATCTAGGCATTGGAATTCCTTCACTGTGCTCACAATTCGTACCTGAAGGTAGAACGATTTTCTACCATAGTGAAAGTGGAGTTCTAAACTACGGTCCTATGGCGGAGGAAGGTAGAGAAGATCAGGATCTCATTAACGCCAGTGGTCAATTTTTAGCTCCGGTGCAAGGGATGTCATTTTTCGATTCAGGTGCAGCATTTGCAATGATTAGAGGAGGACATATAGATGTCACAGTACTGGGGGCGCTACAGGTTTCCAGTAAAGGGGATTTAGCTAATTGGATGATTCCCTCACGGGGCATTGGAAATGTAGGTGGTGCGATGGATTTGGCTGTTGGAGCGAAAAAAGTTATCGTCTCTATGGAACATATTGATCGTGAAGGTAACCCCAAAATTGTCGAAAAGTGTACCTTCCCTCTTACATGTCCTACCTGTGTTGATATGATAGTGACGGACATTGCTGTCATATCAGTTCAAGATGACGGGTTAGTTTTGCATGAAACCGCTCCCGGTTGGTCCGTTGCGGATGTACAGGCAGAGACGGATGCAAAATTAATTATTGCATCTGATGTAAAGAATATTGCGCTCTAGGAAAAGACTCCCTCGACCCGGAAAGTGGCTCCATCTTCGGTTTTTATCACCTCAATTTGTTCCTCAAAACTCTCTTTCATCTGCTCGACATGTGTGATTACTATAATTTTTTCGAACTCTGTCTGCACTGACTGAATTGCCTCAGTTAGACGTTCCTGTCCTTTTGAGTCTTGGGAACCAAAACCCTCATCTATGAATAGGATAGGTAATGGGGCACCAGATCTTGAAGCAAGAAGCTTCGATAACGCAATTCTAAGTGCGAAATCTATGCGAAATGATTCACCTCCACTGAAAGTCTCATAGCTTCTCGTTCCGACTTCATCTGAGACGCGAATGTCTAACTCCTCAGACGGTACTCCAGTCAATCTATCCAATCTTCCATCTCGGAGCTCCAATTTTATTGCCATTCTGTTGTCGGTAAGTTTCGATAATAGTTCATTTGCTATCTCTTGGATCTGCGGAACGGATCTTTCAATCATGAAAGCCTGTATTCCGTTTCGGCCAAAGGCTGCAGTCAACTCATCGTATGAATCTTTTTCTTGTTTGTAAGAATTAGTTGATTTTCTTAATTTCTCAACCTCTGACTCGGTTTGTTCAATGGTTAGTAAGCGGTTTTTCAAAATGTCTCGTTGCGAAATGGAGCTTTGTAATTCGCTACGTTTAGATTTGAGGTCTCGTGACACCTCTTGAGACATTTGTGAACTCTCTTGGCTTTGTTGAAGGCGAGTATCAATCTGTTCAAGTTCTTTATTCCAGATGCCTACCTGTTCTTTTCGATTCTGAATCAAAATCTGATTTGAATCAGAGAATTTATTTATTTCTATTCTTCTGTTCTCGGCATTTTCAAGCTGACTGTAAAGTTGGCGATACTTTTGATAATTCGTTTCATTGTCTATCAATGATTTATGTGTTTGTTCGTCGTAACCGATTTTCTTGATTTGTGATTGAACAAAGTTTAGTTCCTTTCTGTTTTCAACGGAAAAATCATTGGTTACCTTTTTCGATTCTATTGATTTGATCGTATTACGAATAGCGACAACTTCCTGTTCTATTTTGTCGAGATGGATGAGCTTAGTTTTTGACGAAATTATGCCAGCGTTGTGGTGATTTTCCTCTTCTTGGAGGAGTTTTCTTTTGCCTGTAACAATTTCAGATTGGTTAGTGAGGACATCTTGTAATTCAAATATTTTCAGGGAATTAATCTCGTAAGACTTTTTACTTTCCTCTCCAACAAGTTTCAGTTCATTTTGTAGGTGATCCTTTCCTTTCTCTGCCAAGTTTTGATTACAAACAGGACATGATGCGTCAGATTCTTGGAGAATATCAAACCTTTTTCTAGTTTCCGTCATTTGGCTCATCAGGGAAACATTTTCTAAATCGAGCTGATTTTTTTCTTTCTCTAACAAAGATATTTTCGCCTCAATAGATCGAAGTTCCGTTTCCTGGTTTTTTAGGGTTTTTAATGCATGCTCAAGACTAATTATCCCTTGTTTTATGTCGGGTATCTCTGCGACGGCTGGCAACATCTCTGAATCAAGACGGGTTTTTAGAATGCCTAATTCCACTGTTATTCTTTCATCTTCTACAGCAATAGCTTGACTGATGGCTGCTGATTTTTTTTCAAGATCCCTTACACTTCGAAGGTTTTGTTCGACCTTCGCGAGTTCCTTTGAGTTTTGGTCAATATTTGCCTTGCCTTCGGTAATTTCATCGCTTCGGGAAATTAAATTTTCTAGCTCTAATAACTCAAGGGATAGCGTAGTTTCTTGTTCTTCGGCCTGTTTGATTTCTTTGACGGCGAGGTTTAAAGACGATTTAAACGTTTCGCTTTGGTTACGATCTCTACTGGTGTTTTCGATAATGGCTGATAGTTTGGTTAATTGTTCTTCGAGAACATTCACTTGAGGAGTAATTAGCTCGATGGTAGCGTTAGTTTTATTTATAACGTCCGTGACAGATGCCTTATCAGATAATTCTGACGAGTGTATTTCGAGTGCGGTCTCATTTCTGTCTATCTGGCTCTGCAGTTTCCTAGCTTTTTCCTTGGCTGCTGTTTCTAGTTCTTGGTAATAGTCTAAGGAAAGTACGTCCGCCAAAATTTGTTTGCGGTCCGCTGGATTGCTTTTAGTAAAACGATCGGCATCTCCTTGGCGCAAATAAGATGTACTGACAAAGGTGTCGTAATCCATGTGTAGCAGGTTTATAATTTGCTGCTCAGTGTCTCTGATGGTATTTCCCATTATGGAAGTGGGTTGCTTTCCATTCAGCACTGCCAGGTTGAGTTCGGTTTTTCCTGAACCTGAGCCTCTACTGCGGCTATGAACTCTAGTGACACGGTATTCTTGATCATTGGCTAAAAAATCTAATTCAACACTCATTGAGGTCTGTCCCTGATGTATCAGTTCCTCTTGAGTTCTGGCTCTCGCTTTTCCCCAAAGCACCCAGGTGATTGAATCGAGTAGAGCCGTTTTTCCATTTCCGTTGTCACCCGATAGACAGGCTACATGCACATTCTCTAGATTTAGAGTGGGTAATCCCTGACGATAGCACATGAAATTCTCAAGTGTGAGCCGGAGCGGTATCAAGTTTCAATCCTCCCAACCAAAATCAAGGCACGGATATCTCATTGCCGTTCAAAAGACAAGTACTCACAAGAGGGATGGCATTTCTAACTAGACTTTCTGCGAAGCATCCTTGCTTGGCTAGTTTAATTACCTCTTTAACCTTCTCCTCAGTTTCCTCTGAATCAACCTCGAAATAGCTTCTAACTTCAGTTACCGAATTATTCACTGTGCCCTTGATAACTGAGCCTTGCAGAAAATAATCGAGTTCTACATTAACATTGGCTGATTTAATTTCTATTCCCTTCATTGAAGCGTACCGCTTCAGATTTGTGAGAAGTCAAAATCCAATTCCCCCCGCTATGTATGTTAGGGGCGAAGGGAAATTGTCATCACCCCCCAGCCTTGGCGGCTCGTCAGAGTAAAATGTGAATTTCTCTCGTGTTCCTTTGTGCAACATTTTTTCAATATGTTCACACTTCACTGAAACCGTGGATTGGAATTTTCCTTTTGGTAATTCCTTACCCACAACTGACTGGGGAATATCGCTTGGCATTTATGACTCTCTTTCTGGATGAAGATATTCTTGGATCGTAAGAACGTTATAGTTTGATCCTCCTTTACAAAGACTCTCCACCGCCGCTCTAGCTGTATCAAGTGACGTAAAGCAGGGGACTCTCCTATCCACCGCCGCTCTCCTGATATGAAACCCATCCTGCATCACTTCTCTAGCCCCTGTTACTGTATTCACAACTGCATCCACAGTCCCGTTGTTTATGATATCCACAACGTTTGGTCCATCATCATCTAATCTCTTCGGCACCATAACTACCGGTATTTCAAGACCATTTATAACGGCCGCTGTTCCTTCCGTAGCAAAAAATTTGTATCCAGCTTCATGAAGACCTTTTATGAGAGATACGCTATCTGCCTTATCTTCATCAGATATGCTAAGAAGTATTGCCCCATTTTTGGGAAGCATCAGGTTTGATGCCATTAAAGCTTTAGCCGCTGCTGACTCAAAATTTTTATCCAGGCCCATTACCTCACCGGTGGATTTCATTTCAGGACCAAGAAAAGTATCTACGCCAGCGAGTTTGGACATAGAGAAAACGGGAGCTTTTACACCGACCAAGTCCTGTTTTTTCCAAAGACCTCCCTCATATCCTAAATTTTTGAGTTTTTTCCCCAACATTGCTTTTACTGCTAATTTCACCATGGGCACACCAGTTATTTTTGATATGAACGGGATCGTTCGACTGGATCTAGGATTGACTTCAATAACGTAAACTTGAGTATCCTCCGTTACTGGTTTTTTATTTCCGGGACTTCTGTAAGAAGATCCTCCGACAATGACGTATTGGATGTTCATTAGGCCACGTACGTCTAACGCCCTTCCTATTTTTGTTGTGTAGTCAACTACAGTTTTTATTTCGGTATCAGATAATGTCAATCCTGGGTATATTGCCATTGAGTCTCCGCTGTGCACGCCAGCCCTTTCAACATGTTCCATAATTCCAGGTATCAATACCGTTTCCCCATCACAAACAGCGTCTACTTCAACTTCTCTACCTTCAAAATACTTATCAATTAGTACGTTTCTTCCACCACCAGCCTCAAAGGCGTTGGTCATATAGCGTGCCAGCTCTGTTGCATTTTGCACTATCTCCATTGCTCTACCGCCTAGCACATAACTTGGTCTCACTAAAACGGGGTATCCAATCTCTTGAGCTACCTTTAAAGCTCCTTCAAGGTCTATCACGGCAGACCCCGGCGGATTAGGAATGCCGACCCGTGCCAGAAACTCTTCAAAAAGTTGTCTGTCGGATGCTGTGTCTATCGAAGACGCAGTTGACCCTAGTATGGGTAGTCCAGCGGCATCTAGTGTTTGGGATAGGTTAATGGCGGTTTGGCCTCCGAACTGAACTATGGTGGGAGGAATATCAATTTGACCGCTGTTATTTTCTAGTCCTTCGTTTTCCAATATGTCTCGAATACTTTCATCATCAAGAGGCTCAAAATAGAGCCTGTCACTAGTGTCAAAATCGGTGGAAACTGTCTCCGGGTTCGAGTTCACCATTATGCTTCCGAGGCCCTCTTCTTGAAGAGCCCATGCGGCGTGAACAGAGCAATAGTCAAATTCAATACCCTGTCCGATCCTGATAGGTCCGCTTCCGATTACCAGAGATTTTGGGCCAGGTAGTGGCTCTGCTTCGTTTTCCTCTTCATAAGTACTATAAAAATAAGGAGTTAGAGCTTCGAATTCGGCTGCACAGGTATCGACCATTTTGAAAACTGGTCTAAAACCGTAGCCTTTCCTTAACCGTCTAGTTTCCTCAGTAGTTCTATCGGTTAAGACGGCTATTCGATCATCTGGAAACCCCATCCTTTTTGCCTGATACATTAAATTTTGGTCAAGATGCTCATGAATGAGCCGGTTTTCCATATTCGTGATTCTTTCGAACGCTCTCAGGAACCAGGGATCTATGCCAGTTCTTCTTGAGAGTTCTTCAGGACTCACATTTCTTCTCAAGGCTGATAGAACTGCCCAAAGTCTTTCATCATTCGGCCCTATCGGTAATGTGCTAAGTACAGGTTGGTCAGGAGTTATCCAGTCTGGGTCCTCCCAGAGGATAGATCTGTTAGTTATTTCTAATGATCTTACAGCTTTCTGAAAAGCGGCTTCGAAAGTTCTATCTATTGCCATGACCTCGCCNGTAGCTTTCATCTGCGTGCCGAGTGTNCTGTCACCNGTAGGAAATTTGTCAAATGGCCACCTAGGTATCTTTACAACACAGTAATCCAGAGCTGGTTCAAAAGCTGCTACTGTTTTCTCTGTTACTGCGTTAGGAATTTCGTCTAAAGTGCGTCCCACGGCTATTTTCGCGGCTACACGAGCGATTGGGTATCCTGTAGCCTTACTAGCTAGTGCCGAGCTNCGGCTTACCCGTGGATTAACTTCGATAACGTAGTAGCCTTCGCCTTCAGTACCCTTATCTGGGAGGGTTTCACCCACGATTTCTCCTGGTGCTAAGGCAAACTGCACGTTGCATCCACCCTCAATCCCCAATTTTCTAATTATCTTTAGNCTTGCGGTGCGTAATTTTTGATAGTCATTGTCAGATAGCGTCTGGCTTGGGGCTACGACTATGCTGTCCCCTGTGTGTACCCCCATCGGATCTATATTTTCCATATTGCATATTGTGATGCAGTTGTCTGCACTATCCCGCATTACCTCATATTCGAGTTCTTTCCAGCCAACGATAGATTTCTCAATGAGTACCTGACTTATAGGGCTAGCTGATAGTCCTCCCCTGACAATTTCCTCGAACTCCTCTTCGTTAGTTGCGATTCCTCCCCCGGTGCCGCCAAGTGTATATGCTGGTCGAACAACTAGTGGGAGGCCAATTTCTAATTTTGCTGAGGCGGCTTCACCCATGTTGTTCACTGTGGAACTTGGAGGTGCCGGTTCGCCTATATCAGCGAGCATTTTTCGGAACAGGTCTCTATCCTCAGCATTTTTGATCGTGTCGATAGAACTTCCGAGTAGCGCCACATCGTGTTTTTTCAGCACTCCCGCTTCATGCAATTCCATNGCAAGATTGAGACCAGTTTGGCCTCCTAGAGTAGGGAGCAACCCGTCTGGTTTTTCACGCTCCATAATTCTATCTAATACAGGAACAGTTAATGGCTCCACGTAAACTCGGTCAGCGACATCAGTGTCTGTCATGATAGTGGCTGGGTTGGAGTTGANGAGAACGGTCTCAATTCCTTCTTCACGGAGTGATTTGCAAGCCTGTGTTCCCGCGTAATCAAATTCAGCGGCTTGACCTATCACAATCGGGCCGGATCCAATAACTAGTATTTTTCGTAATTTTTTAGTCAATTAAGTAATCATTCTCCGATAAATAATCTCTTAGTTTGTCGGGAAAATTTATAGTCATACCGTCTACNCCACATTTAACAGCCTTNCTCATCAGATCTTCGTTAAATACACCATGACATCTNACTTCTAGTCCTCTATTTTGAATTTTATTTACCAGGGTTGGAGTGATTAGTTCCGCCCTGGGACACAGTTGGTTGAATTTGGCCTCAACAGCTTCATCCACAAGNCTGTCATTCCATGGGCTTCCTGGCCCCAATGGGACCAACCAACCAGTTTTGATTTCAGGGGCNTGTGACTTGGCTTCTTCTACCCATTGTTTCCAAAATGAAGTGATAACAACGTTATTCTCAATTCCATAGCTTCTAACCATATCGCAGGTTTTGCTAGCCAAACCCGGTACGCTACGGGCTTTTATTTCTATGTGAAAATTTAATTGGCCCCGGTATCTATCTAATACGTCTGTGAGAGTGCTGATCCTCTGCTCTGAAAAACCTTTTCCAAACCAAGATCCTGCATCAAGTTTTTTAAGCTGAGCTAAAGTTAGTCCTGAGACATATCCGACCCCGTTAGTTGTTCGTTCGACGGTGTCGTCATGAATTACCACGATGTAATTATCTTTAGTGAAATGGACATCTAATTCGATGTCAGTCACTCCCATATCTAGTGCCAAGTCAAAGGCAGCCAAAGTGTTCTCTGGAGCGTAGGAAGAGGCTCCGCGATGGGCTATATTGGTAAGTTGTTTCACGCTCACGACTTAGCCTCTCTAACCATATCTAAGAATTGGTTAAATATGTATTCGTTATCCTTTGGACCTGGGGAAGCCTCAGAGTGATATTGGATGCTCATTGCTGGTAAAGATCGATGTCGTATACCTTCGACAGTTTGATCATTCATGCTTACATGGCTAACTTCGACTTCTGATGGTAAGGAGTCTGGGTCGATTGAGTAGCCGTGATTTTGGGCGGTGATATATACTCGCCCTGTGGAGATGTCCTGTACGGGATGATTTGATCCTCGATGCCCAAATTTAAGTTTATATGTTTTTCCGCCCAGCGCTTGTCCTAGCACCTGATTACCAAGACATATCCCCATTATTGGCACTCGCCCTAGTAAACCCTTAACGGTTTCTACCGTATATTNAAGTAGTTCAGGGTCACCGGGACCTGGTGACAGCATTATGCCATCAGGGTTTTGTTTCAGAAGCTCTTCAGCTGTTGTGTCAGAGGGAAATACCTCTACAGCACAGCCATTGGATCTAAGTATTCTAAGTATGTTGAATTTAAGTCCAAAATCCGATACTAGTATTTTGAGGTCTGCATTTTTTTGGGGGATATTTTTTATGGATTGAGTCCAGTTGTATGGCTCAATGGAACTTACCTGGGTTACGTAATTTACCTTTCCATATGCTGGGATATTTTTGAGCTGGGAAAGGGCTTCTTCAGGACTTATATTGATTGCTATTGCCCCCATCATGACTCCACGTGTTCGTATTCTCCGGGTGACGGCGCGAGTATCAATTTCGCTGATTCCAGGGATGTCATGTGCAAGTAAAAAGTCAGTCAGTGTGGATGAACTCTCCCGATGGCTGGGCTCTTGGCATTGTTGTCGCACTACAAATCCTGAGACTTGAATTTCTTTGGACTCATTGTTTTCTTTATTTATTCCATAATTACCTATCATTGGGTAGGTGGGTACGATAATCTGTCCCGCGTAAGATGGGTCAGTTAGCATTTCTTGATACCCTGTCATGGAGGTATTGAAAACCACTTCACCGTAAGCCTCGTTNNCNGAACTGAACGGGACGCCTCTAAACNTAGATCCATCCTCTAATACTAGATAAGCTGGTTTTGACAATTTTAGTTATCCTCTTATTAATTTACTTTACGTTGAGTTAGTCGTTTCGATAGACATATTCCCCACCGTAAAATGTTGCCTTAACTTTCCCAGTTAGTAATGTTCCATCTAGAGGAGTATTTTTCCCTTTGGATAAAAATAAACTTGAGTTAACTTTCCACTCTTCGTTGAGATCGAAAACTGTCACATCTGCTGGCCTGCCCACTTTCAAGGTGCCGAGGTTGCTTCCAAGAAAGGCCGCAGGGTCGGCTGTAAGCTTTTTAATAATCGTTCCTAAACCTACTTTTTTGTTGTGNTAAAGNGAGAGTACAGACCCAAGAGCCGTTTCAAGAACACTGATTCCAAAAGCTGCCTCTTGGAATGTGCATACCTTATCGACACTACTGTGGGGCGCATGGTCTGTAGCAATAAAGTCTATTGTGCCGTCATTGATTCCGNTTGCCATAACGGACATATCAGCGACATTTCGTAATGGGGGGTTTACTTTTGCAGTGGTGTTGTAAGCCTTCGGAGTTAAGGCATCAAATACTGAGTTTTCATCACCAATCGATAGCACAGCTTCATCAGTGAGAGTGAGATGGTGTGGAGTCACCTCGCAGGTTACATTAATGCCTCGTTTTTTTGCGGCCCTAACCATATCGAGGGTCCCTGACGTACTTATGTGAGCTAGATGAATTTTTCCTCCAGTGAGTTCAGAAAGAGAGATGTCTCTGGCCACCATCACCTCTTCAGCAGAATTGGGCATGCCTTTTAATCCCAATCTGGTAGCGACCCAGCCTTCATTCATTGATGCCTCGTTCGCTAATTCTGGTACTTCACAGTGGTTGATTATTGGCAATCCTAGACTGGAACTATACGTCAGGGCTTGCCTCATAATGTTTGCATCAGACACAGGTTTGCCATCATCACTAAATCCAATTACCCCGGCATCAGCGAGTTCAGACATTTCTGACAGCTCTTTCCCATGACTATTTTTGGTCACACAACCTATCGGTAAAACTCTTATAACCCCTTCCATCAGGGCCTTGGTCTTCACGAAATCTACTATTGCCCTTGTGTCAATTGGTGGATTTGTATTTGGCATGGCGCAAACTGTAGTGAATCCACCCGCAGCAGCCGATTTGGTTCCNGTAGCAATAGTCTCTTTGTATTCTTCGCCTGGTTCCCGCAGATGGCAGTGGACATCAATAAATCCTGGAGAGACTATCATTCCATCAGCGTCATATACTGCTGTACTTTGACTTGCGGAGGTGATCTGACCTATTTTCTCAATTTTNCCATCCACAATTAGTAAATCGGCAACTTCATCTCTGTCAGAAGCAGGATCTATAAGCCTTCCACTCTTGATAAGGACTGATTTCGACAATGTGATTCTCCGTTTGATAAGGTGCTAAATTTCTAAGTTTTGACCGGCTGCCATGGAATAAAGTAGTGACATTCGGACTGCAACCCCACTTTTTACTTGCTCTTCTATAACCGATTGAGCGCCATGGGCTATGTCAGTCTCTATCTCAACACCTTCGTTCATTGGTCCAGGATGCATTACTAANGCCCCATCTTTGGCAATGGCAAGACGTCGAGCATTTATTCCGTAGGTTTGGGAATATTCCCTGAGCGAAGGAAGATGTCCTGCCCTCTGTCTTTCCAGTTGAAGTCTTAGTGTCATAATCACATCAGCATCTTTCAGTGCAGTGTCCAAGTCGGTTTGCACTTCCACTCCAGCGAAAGGATGGCCTTCCTCTGTCCGATGACCGTTAAGGAAATCATTTGGGATTAAGGTTTGAGGTCCACAAATTACAACTCGTGCCCCCATTTTAGTGAGTCCCCATAGATTTGAACGAGCTACTCTGGAATACAAAATATCGCCTACGATAACGATTTTCTTTCCCTCTATGTCTCCAATGTTCTTTCTGATCGTGTATAGGTCTAGGAGACTTTGTGTGGGGTGTGCGTGAGTGCCATCTCCCGCATTTATAATATTGGACTTCAACTGGCGGGCGAGGAAATGAGGGGCACCTGAGTGAGGGTGTCTTATTACGATTATGTCGGCTTGCATCGCCTGTATCGTTAAAGCTGTGTTGTAGAGGGACTCTCCTTTTTTAGCACTACTTCCGCTGCTCGATACATTTATAACATCGGCACTTAGAATTTTTGCTGCTTGCTCAAAGGAAACCCTCGTTCTAGTACTAGATTCATAAAATAGCGTAACAACAGTTTTGCCTCTAAGGGCGGGCACTTTTCTGATTTCCCGGTCCAAAACCTGTTCCATGGCCACTGTATTGTCCAAAACGTGGGTAATTTCTTGCTTCGTGAAGCTATCCAAATCAAGAACGTGTTTCTGACCGAAAGAGTGTTTGGAGTCTGTTTCCAAGGTCAAATCTCGTCTCCCATACCGTCGCTTTTCGTGGTAATTACTATTTCATCTTCGCCATCTATTTCTCGCAGTCTTACCTGTACATCTTCATCCCTGGCAGTTGGAACGTTCTTGCCNACATAGTCAGCCCTAATTGGTAGTTCCCTATGCCCTCTGTCGACTAGTACTCCTAGTTGCATCTGGCTTGGGCGTCCGAAATCGCTTATGGCATCCATCGCAGCTCTGATAGATCTTCCTGTGTAAAGAACGTCGTCAATAATTACTACTGTTTTACCATTGATGTCGGGGGGAATGTCGGTTGGTTTCATGAGAGGACTTCCCTTTTCAGATATGTCATCTCTATACATACCGATGTCTAGTTTGCCTACAGGAACTCTTACTCCCTCGAAGCGCTCGATGGCTGTAGAAATTCGCTGAGCGAGTGGTACTCCTCTTGAATGCATACCAACTAACACTACATCAGTAACGCCACCGTTTCTCTCAAGGATTTCATGAGAAATTCGTGTTAAAGCCCTTTCTATTTGGACTGGATTTTGTATGCGTTTCTCAATTAATGGCACGAACGTACCTTGGAGAAGCGAGGGGTAATTCCAAGTTGGATGGGAACCTGGCCAATTCAAACCTCCTGTGTTTCTGGACAANAGGTGTTTGCAAGTACAGTCAAATTAAAGAAAGTTCGACCACTTGCATATCCCTTGCCAGACTCTCTTGGACCGACTTAAAGGGTGATGTAGAAATACGCACTTAGATAGTACACGCTCATAACAAGATACTTCAACTCTTTCTCACAATATATTGGAGTTTTACATTTTGAAAACAAAGGTGAATCCTTGTAATATCTTGGGTGTAATATTGATCAAATCTTGACAAGGAAAGGGATGACTACNGAAACAATGATTCCTGACCTCGTTTCCGCTGGAGGAGTAGTTTATAAGATTTGTGGTGACTCGCTCCAAGTAGCGGTCTGTTCTCGAAAACAACCTTTGTCACACAATTTGCCAAAAGGAACACCTGAAGTTGGGGAAACTTTGGAGAATACAGCTTGTCGGGAAGTAGAAGAGGAAACGGGACTTAGAGTAGAAATATTAGATTACATTGGCTTCATAGAGTACGATTCAACTCACGGTAAGAGTAGTGGGGAAGAGCTAAAAAGAGTGCACTACTTTCTTATGCGCTCTGTAGGAGGTGATTTTTCGCTACACGATACAGAGTTTGATGTCGTAGAGTGGATTGAGAGTTCNGGTATTTCATCAATACTTACTTATGAAAACGAGGTAGAAATTGTTCAAAAAGGCCTTTCCATGGTCGAGAGAAGATCAAAAGGAACTTCCTGAAGTAGATATTTCAGGAAGCCTTGTTCGAATCAGAGAAAAACGAACAGAGGATATTCCTGACGAGTATGCTTGGAGAGTGGATGAAGAACTATCTCGNCTGGATGCCACAAGACCTCTCACTATGTCCTATGAGGATTTTTTCCGATATACGCGTGAAGAGATTCAATTTCAGAGCTATCGCTCAAAGCGTTTAGCTGTTGATACCTTAGAGGATCTGCATATTGGTAACGTTATGTACTATGACTTCAACAAAAAAAATGCTGAGGTCGAGCTTGGTATAATGATTGGAGATAAGGATTATTGGGGCAAGGGTTATGGAACTGACATAGTTGTCACGCTTCTGAATTATCTTTTTACAGTTTTGGCAATGAAAAGAGTGTATCTCCATACACTGGCTTGGAATTATCGCGCCCAGGCTTCATTCACGAAATCAGGGTTTAGAGAAGTGAGACCTGTTAGAAGAGGTGGGCAAGACTTCGTCCTTATGGAGGTTCTCCATACTGACTGGGACCCAGATAAACTACTGGACCCAGTCCCAGAGTAAAAGTGGATTTATAGACACATTGCACATTGGCCGGACTATAAATTTATGCTCATGAGTTCGTCCGAAAACAGGATTTCCCCGTCGTAAATATTCTGAATATNTTTGATGGTCCTCTCCTTCACTTTTTGTTGGGATAAATTGGGTCCTATATGGACTAAAACTAGTTTTTTGACTCCAGCTTCCTGGGCCATTGCAGCTGCCCCATCTGTGCCGCATTGACCGCCAGATTCCCCTGTTTCGTCCATAACTGACTGTTCATCCCAGCACATACAAAGCATCATGTCAGCATTTTTTGCCAGAGATGTAACTGAGTTGCAGGGNTGGGTATCCCCGGTAAAAATTATGCTTCCCTCTGTGGTTTCGAATCTGTATGCGAGAGAGTCCAAATATGGTTGCACGTGTTCGGCGGGAGNAGCATGAACTTCCCAATCCTTGCCTGCATAAACTTTTCCAGGACCGATATCTTTTGCAGTTACTAAGGGTGGCTTTCTAGGGAGACTGCCACCTCTGTTGACATGGATTTTTTGACTCAATGGATGGTTTACTCTCGCAATCCAATCGTGGGCGAATATCCCATCCTTTTCATTCAGGATACCGTGTGTGATCTTTTCGGTAAGCGTTGGTCCGAATACTTTTAAGACATCCTCTTTACCGATGCTTTGATCCCACCTACACAGGAGGAAACAAGGGTAGTCTATATCGTGATCAAAATGGTGATGGGTGAAGAATAAGTGATTGATATCAGTTGGCCATAATCCNGCCTTGACCAGCTTGTGTGTGGCTGCTGGTCCGCAGTCAAGCATTATTTGATCATCACCGATTTTTATTGCGAATGAGGATCCGAAACGGTCGGGAGTTGGAGTTGGGGTTCCGGCACCGAGTACGTGTATGGATGTCATGATCTAGTTCACCTCCAGGTTGTTGGGGTTAAAAATTTGTCTAGTTATGTGAATAAATTCGCACGCCACCTGGTTCGGGGATAATTACTACAAATTCCCCATTACTGGCTTGGACCCTTTCAGCAATTTCTTCCGTCAAGTCCTCTTTCAGTGCCACACTTTCTGANCCTGGGTCAACCCATTCGACTGAGGAGATCTTATAACCTAAGTTTTCCTCAAGAGCAGCTACGAAAAACTCACTGTTGGTGGGTGTGAATACGGTTACATTTTTTATTGGGCCGTCTTTATGTTGTTCGGGCGATTCCATTAGGCTGGCCCTTTCATTTCTCAGATTTAGCCAATGATATGGCACTATCAGCGAGGAGGCTGCAAGGACCGAAAGAGGAATTCTAGAGGATCTTATTGCANAAACGAGTGTGTCTTCCGACAAAAGAAATTTAATAAGGAAAAATATTAATGATGCTAATGAAGGCANAGAAACGAGTATTCCTATACCAACGACTCCCGTAAAGAAAACTACCTTAGTTTCCTCNTTGATAGACNCTAGCTTTGGGATTCTGTATCGCCACGTATACCACCATAATGAAGCACCCAAGATTAAACTTGATAGACCAAAGGCGGTTGATTCTCTCCAAGAGTTCTCTTCAGTAACTATCTCATTACCACTTCCGGTGACGGAGGTGAGTATGAGGTTGGTCAGTATGGCTATTCCTGTAGCACCNATNATCAGGNCNATAAAGGAAAATGAATAATCTAAAANCTGAGAACCATTTTGAGCGGATATTTCATGTCGATTAGGTGACTTAATGATATTGTAGTGGTAGGCAAATAGAACCATTCCCACTATTACCAAGGTTAGTCCACCAGGTATTGGACCAATGTCTCCAGGTTCATTTTGAACCCCCAAAATAACTGCTAAACACGTGAACAGTAGTAGCAATATTCCAACAAGAAATGTTATCCCTCCCCCAAATATGGTACAGGCGTATACATAGGCAGATTTCAACCTGCTTGTGTGTTTTCGATTGCCTAGTACTAGCCAATGCAGGGCCCACAGAAGTATGCCAGTGATAGCAATAGAGANNTGATTNCTCACATTTTCTGAGAAGGTGGCATTTTNGGTTTCAAGCAGTGTCTGTACACCAGCGATCGAATCATAGGAACTTTCAAAGAGAGAATGAAGAATCGTCCCAAGGCCATTCGCTGCCATAATTAGGCCAATTAGACTTGTGAGATATATGTAGATATCTCCAATAATTGGTGGGGGAGATGAACTGTTTTTTTGGTCATGTATGCGCCAATGAAATACCCAAATNAGCGTGAATGGGATTAGGGCAGCCAATTGGTACCANGAGGATTCTTTTGTGCCTAAGAGGAATTGAATAATTCCAGTGGCAGAGTGTGCCAAAATGCTAACCGATACAGCCAAAGCCAGAAATTTATAGATTTTCCTTATTTGTGATGAAATTGGCCGAGAACTTTTTTTTATTTGGTTAGCAAGGATTTTCCAATGAAGGATCCATAGGGGAGCTCCCACCACTACCAGTGCAGTTCCAAGAGCTACTTGGTCAGGACTCGAAGACATGATATTTTCTGAAAGGAATTCCTGTAGAAGAAATTGGATGAGGATAGTGGAGCCACTACCCACCATGATCAGTGATACGAAAGAGACTAAATAGAAATATAACCGCTGTAATATTTTCCCAGTTGGTTCGTTAGGGTCTTTATCTCTCTTGCCAAATATGAGGTATAAAGAGGTGCCGGCTACACTGAGCAGTACTACGAATGGCAGGAGTTCGAAAAAGTCTATCAATTAAACCACCTCATGATAGAAAAGTTGAGCCTATCACCTATGTTACTTCTTAATGTTTTGCACAATAAATTGGGAAAGACGTTTCGATAATCTTCCATTCCATATCNTCTTTTACCAAGAGGTATGTCTGCCTATTTTTATACTCTGATGACCCCAAAGGTATTGACGTTTCTATTGTGGAGGTTTCGACGGTCACAAATGCCTCATCACCAACGATTTCTGACTTGACTAGGGTAATAGTTTGAACTTCGTCAGGGCCATAGGATGAGCCAGACGTATTTATGAATTCTGTATAGCCACAATTATCTTGGAGATCTTTTGAAATTAACTCATATGCTTTAAGTGGATTACTGTCCAAGATGTTCTCGATATAGATTTGTACTGTTCTTTCAGGGCTGCCTTCGATCAAAGGTTCATTTTCTCTAGTTGTGGCTATGTATATACTTACGATCACAAGTGTTACAAGGAAAGCTACTGCTATGTATCCAAAAGTACTTTTCATGGAATTACACTATTATGACTTGCGAATAATGGACATTTGCTGTCTCTATTTGTAATTGAACTCAATCTATTTCTTAACATATACGTGAAAATATGTTTTTTTTGGTTACATACTTGCGATTACTTTGTTTTGAACTGAAAATAGGTTTGTAATCCCGAGCTCTGCTACATCTAATACTTTATCAAGGGTATTTCTGTCGAACCTACTTTCTTCAGCTCCCCCCTGTATCTCTATAAATTTTCCGTCTTCGGCCATAACAATATTGAAATCCGCTCCTGCTGTAGAGTCTTCTTCGTAACATAGGTCAAGTAATACTTTGTCGCCGGATGTACCAACACTTGTCGCTGCCACGTTCTTCAGCATAGAGGTATTGGGAAGTATTTCCTTTCGCACCAGTTCCTGTATGGCAAAGTGAAGTGCTACGTACCCCCCAGTTATTGAGGCTGTTCGTGTACCCCCATCCGCTTGGAGAACATCACAGTCTATGGTCACAGTTCGCTCACCAAGTTTGGGTAAGTCGGCACCTGCACGAAGTGATCTCCCAATTAGTCTTTGAATCTCTTGGGATCTTCCCCTTCTCCTATTTTCTCTAGAACTGCGTGGGATTGTTGATCCCGGCAACATAGAATATTCTGCAGTTATCCAGCCTTGCCCAGTTCCCGACAAAAAACCGGGAACTCTTTCATCTACACTGGCTGAGCACAGTACTTTCGTATTTCCGGTAGATATAATTACACAGCCATCGGCATAATCCATGGGTCCTGGCTGAATGTCGACGGTGCGAAGTTCATCATCATTTCTACCATCTATCCTCATTTGTATATCCTCAATGAATTATTTACCAGTCGCGTCAATGACACTATTATGAATTGTTTGTTGTAGACTGGTTAGTAGTTTTCCACTTCGATTCCATACGTATTATGTCTTNATATGGATGCCAAATAATCATGAATAACAATGTATATATCACAGGGTTTTCTGGTTCAGGTAAATCTACGTCAGGTAGAGAATTGGCACTACTTTTAGAAAGAGATTTCGTCGATATGGATTCGGAGATTGAGAAACTGCATAAGCAAACTATCCCAGACATATTTGAAGAGCACGGCGAAGTAGTTTTCAGGGGTCTTGAAACCGGTTTGTTAACCCAAATTTCAAGAAAGGATGGCCAGATTGTTTCGACTGGCGGGGGCGTTCCTACGATTCCTGAAAATGTGAAGATAATGAAGTGTACTGGTAAAATTGTTTGCCTCATGGCGAGTGTTGAAACCCTGTCTAAACGTATCTCTCATCATTCAAATACGGCAGGGAACAAAGCAGATAGGCCCATGCTCTATTCCGATGACCAAACTGAAAGAATTCGAGACCTACTAGACATAAGAAAGAAATCTTATAGTCAGGCTAATTTACTGATTGATACGGAGGATAAATCTCCTAAAATGGTAGCAATTGAAATTGCTGAGGTCCTTGAATTATGAGAGCAGAAAAATATAGTGATTTGGCGGCTAGGGTGACGGCTTCGAGTGGGGATCACCCAATCTGGGTGGGCTGGGGAATAATTGAAGAAATCGGGGAGAGGATAAAGTCTCTCTTTATGCCACCGGTGGTATATGTCATTTCCGATGACCGTGTTTCGGAACACGCCAGGATGGTTCAAATTGCTTTGGAGGCTGAGGCGATTCCTGCTCACATATTCATGATTCCTTCAGGTGAATCAAATAAGAATCTTGAAACTGTTCAGCACGTTTACAAATGGCTTGCTGACCGAAAGGCTGAGAGAGGGCACATGATTGTAGCCGTTGGTGGAGGAGTAGTAGGAGACTTGGCTGGCTTTGTTGCCGCAACATATCTGCGTGGAATGCCATTTGCCCAGGTNCCTACTACTTTGCTAGCAATGATGGATGCCGCAGTAGGAGGTAAAGTGGCTGTAGACTTACCGCAAGGTAAGAATCTCGTAGGGGCATTTTATCAACCTCGATTCGTGTTATCCGATGTTAGAACTCTCAGTACTTTACCTGCTCGAGAATTATCATCTGGGTGGGCGGAAGCTATAAAACACGGACTAATATTGGATAAGGAATTACTATCCACGTTTGAGAAAAACACGGNAAAAATAAAATCTCTCGACCCAGAGATATCAACCCAAATAATAAGGGATAGTGTTGCGATTAAGGCTAATATTGTCTCGCAGGATGAGAAGGAGACGCTCGGTATTCGAATCTTGCTGAATTATGGGCATACGATTGGCCATGCTATTGAGTCGACTACTGGGTATACCCAGTATCTTCATGGGGAAGCTGTGAGTGTGGGTATGATGGCTGCTGCGTCCATAAGTCGATCGATGGGTCTGTTAGACGAGTCNGAAGTTAAAAGACAAAGATNGNTCCTAGCCAGNTANGGNTTACCTATAAANGCCCANGGCCTNAATTCTNCCGACATATTAGANGCTATGAGGTCTGATAAGAAAACTTCTAGGGGNCAAATCAATTGGGTGTTGCTCGATGGNATAGGNAANGCCGTTACNAATAATNGNGTTCCTGACNATTATGTCNCNGAAGCGTTGGATTCGATACTAACAGATNATGGTNAGGCGGANGAGTTAGGNCAAGGCTGTTAATTGGANGGTCTATNTGAGGCNATACCATATTTAGTCCTCGGTNTTGGNACNGGGNTTTATGGAATCTTAGTTGGAGCTGGNGGCGGNGTGATTTTAGCGCCTGCTCTGATGATATTNTTTGGGNTAGAACCNACGGTTGCNGCTGGGACATCCCTTGCTTTGGTGTCAATAAACAGTTTATCAGGCACCGTCGCCTATAAAAGAAGTGGTCTTGTAGATACAAAGAGTGGATGGATATTCGCTTTGTCAGCTGTCCCAGGATCAATAATTGCTCCCATGGTTTTGGACTCGGCCTCAACAACACTTTTCAAAATATTATTTGGTTTTCTGTTGCTGTTGTTAGCTCTTATTATTATTCTGAGACCACAATACAGAGAAAAGGAATCCGTTTCCGATTTACCTGATTCTAATCAGGAGTCCGATACTATAAATAAGGTTCCATCTTGGTTGGCATTCACTCTCAGTGATAGGCATATTGTCACAAGAAGAGGGAATACGTTTAAATATCGTTTCAACGAGTCGCTTTCCGTTTTTTTTAATCTGGTGCTGGGATTTATTTCCAGTTTTTTTGGGACAGGTGGAGGATTTCTTAGAACACCTATTTTGGTATCTGTTTTTGGATTTCCTGTTCGGGTAGCGGTCGCGACATCTATATTTGCCCTTTCTATTTATGCCACAGTAGGTGCATTGGTTCATATGTATCTTGGTCATGTAGATTGGTATCCAGCACTGGTGTGGTCCGGATTGGGCTTGATCATAGGAGGCCAAATTGGTGCCCGGCTGGTGGAGGTCATTAAGGGAGTAATTATTCTCAGAATATTATTAGTGGTGGTTGTGATAATGGGAATACAGTTAATATTGCAGGGAGCTTGGCCTTCGACTTTTACTTTTTTGGGAACACACTAACTTGGCACGACATGGTTTTTTTTAGAATTAATTCTCATTCAGGGGCTGCTAGATCTGGTCTTATAAGCACTGCCCATGGCAAAGTAGAAACCCCTGTGTTCATGCCTGTGGCCACTCAAGGTTCCGTTAAAGCCCTAGATCCACAGGATCTGAAAGAATTGGGTGCCAGAGTGGTATTGGGGAACGCATATCATCTTTACCTGAGACCAGGAGATGAGTTGATACATGGTCTAGGTGGGCTTCATAAGTTTATGGGTTGGGATAGACCTATTCTGACAGATAGTGGTGGATTCCAGGGCTTTAGTTTGAAACATCTGAGGAATTTACATAAAAATGGAATTACTTTCAGGTCTCACATAGACGGCAGTACACACACGTTGAGTCCGGAATCTATTATGCAAATTCAGGCCAATCTTGGTTCAGATATAGCGATGCCATTGGATGTTTGCCTGCCCTCCGATGCCACGCATTCTTCTGTATCTGATGGAATAGTGACTACATTCGACTGGGTACAGAGATGTAAGAACGCTTGCCGAGCAGGTAACCAATTTCTTTTTGGAATTGTTCAAGGAGGGCTCTTTAAGGATCTGCGGAAGGAATCGATTGATCAGATGATATCTTTGGACATGCCAGGTTATTCTATTGGAGGATTAAGCGTCGGAGAATCAAAAAGCCAGCTATACGAAACAGCCGGATTCACAGCTGATCGATTGCCACAAAACAAGCCTAGATATCTTATGGGTGTGGGGTCCCCAGAAGATTTGGTCGAATGTGTGGCCAGAGGAGTGGATATGTTTGACTGTGTCCTTCCTAGCCGAGTGGCTCGCAATGGTGCTCTTTATACAAAGATGGGTAGGTTTAATATCACGTCAGCAAGATTCAAAAATATAGACGACCCATTTGACGTTGACTGTGACTGTTACGCATGTAGTCAGTTTTCCGCTGCTTACATCCATCATCTTTTCAGGGCCAAGGAGTATCTTGCCTATCGTTTGGCCACAATACACAATCTAAGGTTTGTGATCAGGTTGATGGAGGAGATGAGGACTGCTATATCTACAGGCTCTTTTCCGGCCTACAGGAAGAAATTTTGGGAAAATTATCGCGTGTCAAACGAAATAGTACGTACCAACGAAAGAGAAAAATGGTTGAAATCATCCGGGTTAAAAGGATAACTATTAAGGAAATTTTATAGTTAGAATCCGCCCGCCACGGCCGGTACGATGCTGACTTCATCTCCAGAAGCTACTGGGCTGTTCATTCCGTCCAAAAAACGTACATCTTCNCCGTTAATATAGACGTTGACAAAACTNCTNANNTCGCCNTCNTCGTCACATATACGNGCCTTAAGCCCNGGGAACTGNCCCTCNAGTGACTTNACCACTTCTNCCATTGTTCCAGCNTCTACAGAGGCTTTATCCTCNCCATTGGTAACCTTACGAAGNGGTGTNGGNATCCTGACGATAGCACTCATTTTNTNATCCTNTTTANTAAGATCTACNTATNATTGAGATCTANAACTAACCTTCTATTATGTCNCCACCAACNGGGTCCACGCGTACACCGGTTGAAGNNACCCAGTCCANCCCNTTCTNNATGATTTCNTCGTCACCNTCTAATTCTAANACTACCCAACCCATTGANTCNCGNACATCCGCTCTTCNTATGTTAGTCACTATTTCAAAATCCATACCCAGTTTGTAGATAACGGGTTCTTTTATCAACTCGGAAGGAAACGTAAATCGCACTCTTTTGGTAGGCATTTGGCTATATCCTAGATCTTTTGGGCTGCTGCTAGGGCGGTCTGGAAGGTCTCGTAGTCGGGAGTGGTTTCAATAGGTTTTACAAAATCCCCCATAGATTCCATGGTTTTCAAACCATTTCCTGTCACATATGCCACGGTAACTTCATCCCTTTTAATTTTTCCATGTTCAACTAGTTTTTTAAGACTGGATATAACCACTCCTCCCGCAGTTTCGGTGAATATTCCTTCGGTTTCTGCCAGGAGTTTTATTCCATCTATTATAGTATTTTCCNCGGCGGCAACACCTGTTCCATTTGTTTCTTTCAAGACTTCCAGAGAATATGGTCCCGCTGCTGGGTTACCGATTGCTAGTGACTTTGCCAAGGTCTCTGGCCTGACTGGCGTGACTTGACCGCTCCCCGTTTTAAAGGCGCTAACAATAGGTGAGCACCCTTCTGGCTGAGCAAGGTGCATTTTTGTTTTGAGNTTCTCTATCAAACCAATGTCGTTAAATTCTTGAAGGCCCTTCCATATTTTCGTGTGAAGTTCTCCAGAGGCCCCCGGGACTACGCAATGATCAGGAGCCTTCCAACCAAGTTGCTCTGCGACTTCATATCCTAGTGTTTTGCTACCTTCAGCATAAAACGGTCTCATATTTATATTTACGAAAGCCCAACGGTGATTGTCTGCGAGTTCACTACAAAATCTATTTGCGTGGTCATAATTACCTGTGACTGCCACCATCGTAGGCCCATAAACTGCCGCCCCTTGGATTTTTCCCTGTTCTAGGTCAGCAGGATAAAAAACCATGGTTTTCATACCAGCTTTGGCTCCGTGAGCGGCAACGGATCCCATCAGATTACCTGTAGATACGCATGCAAGCACTTCAAATTCAAATTCTAGAGCCTTAGTGGTTGTTACGGAGACAGGACGATCTTTGAAAGAGTAAGTTGGGTTCACACTATCATTCTTTATATAAAGGTTGTCTAACCCTAACTGTCGTCCCAAGTTTTTAGCGTGTATCAGAGGAGTAAACCCAGTTGAAATGTCAACTGCTGACTCCTTATCTACAGGAAGAAAGTCATGGTATCTCCACATTGTGTTCGGACCAGCCGCAATAGACTCTCTACTTACGGCTTTGGAAATAGATTCATAGTCGTACGCGACCTCAAGTGGGCCAAAGCAGAATTCGCAAGCGTTAAGCGGCTCGATAGGGTACTCGCTTCCACATTCACGGCACCTTAGACACTTTACGTGTGGCAACTAATCGCTCCTATAACTGGAAAGGGACCTTATNTGAATATCGGTTGGAAATACCCTTTAAATCAGAATAAATTATTGCAATCCGCCAGTAAGAGTGTCAAGGAAGACACTGTGTCACTTAATCCCCCATAGGTCATGACACGATTCTGCAGGGCCAACCACGGCAATATTCATATTCTCTTCTAAGAAATACTCAGAGGCAACATTTCGTATATCCTCTAGACTTACACTGGCAAGGTCTCTCAGGTAGTNTTTGGTAGATTGGAATCTGTTTTCATTAAGCATTTGATTGCAATTCCAATTTGCTACTGAACGTGTATCTTCCATGTTCAACTTCAGGCGTCCTGTGAATAGCGACTTCACCTTGTCAAGTTCCTCAATATAAGTATCGGTTTTTATTTTTTGGAGCTCTTTCGATATTAGATATATAGTTTTTTCGTATTTCTTTTTGTCGACAGCTGCGTATATATCTATCGTTCCGGTGTCAGTATGGTGACTGGTGCCAGCTCCTATGTCATAGGCTAATCCTCTTTTCTCCCGTATTTCTTGAAATAATCTACTACTCATTCCTTCGCCAAGCATCGCTACGAGAAGATCTAGAGCATGGCGAAGCTCATGGCACCGGCTTGTACCTGGGAAGCCTATCGATATATGTGACTGCTCCACTCTTCTTTCCTCGCCCATAAATCGCGACTTATTTTTCACGTANTTCACGTTATTAAAGGTGTTAGCCTCCCCATAATTTAGTGATTCCGCTAGCGGTTGTACGAAGTCAATTATTTCATCGTGATTCAGTTTCCCTGCTACGCTTATTACTAAGTTGTTGGAACTGTATTTATTTTGCATGAATTCAACGAGAGATTCATGAGATATTTTTGACACTGACTCAATAGTTCCGGCGATATCCCTTCCCAGTGAGGTTCCGGGCCACATAAGTTCATCAAGCATTACTTCCGCTCGTGAATTTGGGTAATCACTAACGCTGTTAATCTCTTCAATAATGACTTGGCGTTCTAACTCTATGTCTGCAGGTCTAAGCAGAGGTTCTGTGATCAACTGCAAAAGTAGTTGAATACTTTCTTGTGTTTTTTCTGCTAGGGTCCGACACCAATATGCGGTGGTTTCATAATCCGTGACTGCGTTAAGCGATCCTCCATTTATTTCGATTGTTTCGCTTATTTTTGAAGGATCTGGGATGCTTTCGGTTCCCTTGAACAACATGTGCTCAATTAAGTGAGCTATCCCTTCTAGTCCAGGAGGCTCATGTCTTGATCCACACCTGACTCCCACATTTATGGCAATCGATGCCGCGTATGGAATCTCCTCTGTGATGATCGTTAATCCATTAACGAGGGTGTCCGTCTGGACATTTCTTTTCAGCTTGTCTTCCTTAGAATTAGTCAACTTTTCTAATTTCTACACCTGCGCGTTCTTCTTGCAACTTAGCAATCGCTGTTGTTGATTGCCCTCCCCATCCTCTGTTTTGTGCTTCAACATATTTTTGGTGGATTAGATTTGATACATCCATTGGAACTCTTAAGCTTCTGCCCAAATTCGTGGCTAGCCCGACATCTTTCGAACCTAGATCTAGTTTGAAACCAGGCGAAAAATCGCCTTCGAATAAACCGGTCGGAAATGTGTGCATTTGCCTTGTTTCTCCAGAGCTCATTGAAACAGCATTGTAGAGCGTCATTGGGTCTACTCCGGCCTTTACCCCTAGACTGAAAGCCTCTGACAAAACAACTCCAAGAGTCATACCGATTAAGTTGTTAACAATTTTGCAGACAGCGCCTGCACCTAAATTTCCGCAATAAACAACCTGGTTTCCAATAAGGTCTAGTACAGACTTATATCTATCATAGTTATTTTTATCCCCTCCCACCATTACACATAATGTTCCTTGCTCAGCACCGATTGTTCCGCCACTCACGGGGGCATCAAGGACATTTATTCCTCTTTGTGAAGCTGAGTTAGAAATGCGGGTTATTGTTTCAGGATCGGTGGTACTTAAATCGAAAAGCGTTGTTCCTTCTAATGCACCAGCCAATATTCCTCCCTCTCCCAGCACTACTTGCTCCACATCTTGTGGTGTGGGAAGAGATGTGAATATGACTTCACTGACAGCAGCAACTTCACTAGGGCTGGATAGCGATTTAGCCCCTGCTTTAACTAAGTTTTTAGCGGCAGTTTCGGAGATATCGTAAATAGTGAGATCATGTCCTCCATCCAGGATGTGTTTAGCCATATGCTGTCCCATGAAGCCCACGCCAATAAAACCGACTTTCATATTTTTTTTCTCCAGNCCAATGATTTAGTATTTAAGCAGCCAATTAGACTCTAAAACTTTACTTCACTTGAGATATTATTGCTCATATGAAGTAAATTGCAGGGAGACAGCAAAATTCGCTCACTGGGTTTTTACCCTATATATCCAAAAAGGGAAGATTTAAAATTGTGTTTTGAATTGTAATTGAGGTTGTATATTCCAGCTATGTCATTTGCCGATTTCATTTTGTTTCCATTTATAAAATTTGTCCAATTAATGATTTCATTTGTGGACTCATGTCCCCCTTATATTTACATAGAGGGACTTTTAGAGGGCAAGGAAGTATTGAATGACAATGAAAAGGACGATGAAAAAACTGTTATTTATATTTCATCAAAACGAGTAGAAGTGGATCCTTACACTTTTGGTATTTTGATGATAGGGGAAAACTTGAGAATAAGATCTACTAGGAGCTATAGGGCTGTTAGCATAGACAGGATTATTCCAGAACAAGGCCCTGTATAAACACCTANATGAGCTAGATATATTCTGATAGCAGCTCAACAAGGTGTTTGGTTTCTCTCTTTGTGCCCTGTTGAATCTGTTGTCTGCAGGAAACGCCTTCACTCACAATGATTACGTCTTTCGATTCACTTCTGATTGCTGGGAAAAGGGTGTCTTCCCCGATTTGCATGGAGATGTCAAAGTGATCTTTATAAAATCCGAATGAACCTGCCATTCCGCAACAGCCTGATTTTATTTCCACAGATTCCAGACCTGGAATTGTTTTCAACACCTCCATCGCGGATGTTGTTCCCACGAGAGCTTTTTGATGACAGTGACCATGAAATACGACTTTCTGTTCTTGTGGGGGATTGGAGAACCGGAATTGATCTTCTTTTTTTACCGCATATAGAAAAAAGTCTTCTATTAACATAGTGTTTCTGGATATCTCTTTTGCTTTTTCCGGCTCCGAGGCCAGGTCAGGGAAGTCACTGATAAAGCCAAGGACACAGCTGGGTTCTATTCCTACCAGCTTGGCTCCCATTTCTATGTAGGGGTAAATAGAGGATATGTTGAAATCTACATTTGCTTTTGCATGAGACATCATTCCATTGGATAGCATTGGTCTTCCACAGCAACGGGAGTCTGGCAGGATCACTTTGTATCCTAGCTTTTCGATAATATTTACCGTGGCAATNCCTAGTTCTGGGTGATTGTAATTAGTTGTCGTATCTGGGAATAGAACGACAGAGCCTTTGGGATTTTTCGGGATTGTTGTGTCGTCCCTTGACCTGAACCATTGTTGAAAAGTTTGTGGAGCAAAGTTGGGTAAACGCCTTCTTTTATCTATCCCAACTGTTCTCTCTAATACTTGTTTGGAAAAAGATGTGTTCATGATCCAGTTCGAAATCGGCGCAAAAAAAGATCCGATTTTACTTAGAAAATCCACATTCCCAAAAAACCTGTTGTTTAGCCCGTACCCATTTTCGGAATGATAGATATTCAAAAACTCGTACTTCAATTTGGCCATGTCTACATTTGAAGGGCATTCTGCTTTGCAGGCCTTACATTCAAGGCATAAGTCCATAACCTGGTGGAGTCTGTCGCTAGTTAACATGTCGGTGGGAATAGCGCCAGACATAGCGGCTCTCAAAGCGTTTGCACGCCCCCTTGTGGAGTGTTCTTCATCGCGAGTTGCCATGTATGAAGGGCACATCGTACCGCCATGTACTTTCCTGCAAGCGCCTTGGCCATTGCACATCTCTATTGCTGTCGCAAAATTTCCTTCCTCTGAGAATGTAAAACCTGTCGGGGGAGACAAGGTTTCGTATGTTGTGCCATAGCGGAGATTTTCGGTCATCGGTGGTGAGTCGACTATCTTCCCGGGGTTCATTATTCTCTTGGGATCGAAAGTGGTTTTAACATCCCTGAAGGCTTGATAGATTTGACTTCCGAACATTTTCTCGTTGTAGCCACTTCGGACTAAACCATCGCCATGTTCTCCACTCATNGATCCGCCAAATTCTAGNACNAGGTCACTTATTTCATCAGAAATTGCNACCATACGATCTATACCTTCTTGGTTTTTTAGATTGATGAGTGGTCGNATATGGAGGCATCCTACGCTAGCGTGGCCGTAGTATCCTGCCTCCGTGCCATGCTTTCTGACTATTGAGTCGAATCTTCTGACAAATTCAGGGAGCACATGTGGTGACACGGCCGTGTCTTCAACGAATGGGAGAGGCTTTGCATCGCCTGGAACATTCATCATCAAACCAAGNCCAGCTTTTCTCACATCCCATACCTTTTCTTGGTCTGAGGGATCAGTCATCCAGACCAGAGAATATCCCCAACCACCCCCATTTATCTTCTCCTTGAGTAAATCAAATTTGTGTGCCAATTCTTTTTCTGAATCAGCAACTAATTCGATTGCTAATAAGGCTTCAGGTTGACCTTCAATAAAATCCGTAATCCTAGAATAGGAGAGATTAGATTGAGCCTGACGAATAATCATGCTTCCTATTAGTTCGATTGCAGATGGGTTTATGTCCAAAGCCGCCACAGTGGCTTCCATCGACTCTATCAACTCTAGACAGTGTAGAACGGCCAGTCCTTTATATCTTGGGGTTGGAACGACTCTTAATTTAGCTTCAGTAATCGTAACCAGTGTACCTTCTGAACCGACTACAAACCTGGCCATATTGAAATTGTTTCCACCTACAAATTCATCCAAGTTGTAACCAGAGACACGTCTTTGTATTTTTGGATATCGTGAAAGAACCTCTTCCCTGTTATTCTCTCCAATTTCAAAGAGTGATCTGTATATGTCACCTTCAAAAGTGCTTCCGCGCATCTTGGCTTCAAGAGAATCTCCATTTAGTTGGCCAAATGTTGCCGTATCACCATTGGAGAGAATAACGTCAAGCTCATGAACATTATCTACCGTTTTNCCCCACATAATTGAGTGGGCTCCACACGAGTTATTCCCTAGCGCCCCACCCACATTTCCTCTGCTACTTGTACTCGGGTCAGGCGCAAAGAGAACGTTATGTGGAGCAAGTATTTGGTTCAGTTCATCAAGAATAATGCCTGGTTGTGNACGTACCCAACCCTCATCTGCGTTGATTTCGATAACATCTCTCATGTACCTTGAAAAATCTAAAATTATAGATTCTCCCACTGTTTGGCCGGCTAGGCTGGTACCGCCTCCTCGCGGTAGCACCGAAACTCCATATTTATGAGCAGTTTCTAGTACCGCGATAATGTCGTCATTGGATTTTGGTAGTACAACGCCTACTGGTTCAATCTGGTAAATACTCGCGTCTGTACTCCAAAGAGCCCTAGACATTTTGTCAAATCTTACTTCTCCTTGAACATGTGAACTGAGTTCTTCAACTAATTGTTGAGTATCTGAGGCGTTGGCTTGAACGGTCATAGTTAGGGTCTACTTCTCCAATAATATGACAACTGTGTGAGTCTAAACTGTATGAGTCTAAGTGGCCTAAAGAGTAGCATAGTCATATCACTGTGATTGGGTCAGAACTATGAAAATATCTGTTGAAATTGGAACGTGTCCGCGTTGTTCTATGGGCCGGGATCGAAGTAAGACTACACAAGTATAATTACGATATATCTATTATTTTGAAAGTTGTGTTTCCTTTTGGGGTATCAGCAACTGCCAACTGTCCTGCTCTCTTGCCGATAAANGCTTTGCCCAAAGGGGAGGCGTCAGATATTTTCCCTTCTAGGGGATTGGCTTCTGATGGACTAACCAAAGTGTATTTTGTTTTTTTCTTTTTGGAAANTTCCTCTACCCTTATGGTTGTTCCTACACGAACGCTTTTTGTGCCCTTTCCCGATCCGTCCACAATAATTGCCGTACGAAGCATTGAGTCAATTTCTTTAATTCTCGCTTCTTCACGTCCCTGCTGTTCTCTCGCTGCNTCCAGAGGAGCATTTTCCCTCACATCACCATCGGAAGCAGCTCGATGAATCGCTTCGCTGATGGANACTCGATTAGATTCCAAACCNGACTTTTCGGTTATCAGTTGGTTGTAGCCTTCTTGAGTCATCTGCTGACCACGGNTGAGTCCCTCATCTCCCTTGGAGTCNAGCGAAGTNCTTGGTCTTCTAATTCGAAAATGAGTCGATAGATTTACTTGTGTGGCCTNCTGGTCANAGGCAAATTTTAAAAACTTTCTGACAGCCTGAAGTCCTTCTAGAGCCTCTGGGGCGCTACTATTTTTACACGCATCCTCAGCGTACGAGCCAATTTGAGAAGGACTTATTGCTGGCAGGTCAATTTCTAGTTCCCGAAAATGNTTAACGAATCTGTCTAATTCTCTCGCGGCCTCTGGGGTTTTATCTTTNGGCCTCATGGTGCCTGGGTTCTTGTTCTCTTTGTCAGNTGATGTGTAGACTCCGACAAGGGCCATAAGTTTTATTGTTTCGTCGTTAGCCAAGACAGATCCTCCCTAATTGAACGTTAATTCGACAACCATGTTAGCAAAGCAGGCTGGTTCCCTGTCAACGACCAGCTTGGGGAATAGGGTATAACAAACTGGAATGTCAGGCTTTACTTAAATGTTTACATCAGGTTAATCAGATGGGTTATGATCAGTTTTTATGATAGGTTCTCGCTAGGCGGGGGAAAAATTGCTGTCAGATAATGGGTAAGCGANAAACGTGGCGATACTTCTTGACAGATGTTAAATTACTCGTTGGATTATATGAGGGGAGTTTTACTCAGGGATGAATACATCTGAGTTTCTAAATATAACGTCTTTAATCGTTCCGGATCGAACTGCGATTATTTTTGATGGTAAGAGAATTACCTATTCTGATCTAGCATTAAGAGTGGCTAGACTTGCAAATGCACTTCGGGACCTAGGTGTAAATAGTGGTGACCGAATTGCCACTATGGAGGTCAATTGCAATGAACACATTGAGGCATATTTTGCCGCCGCTAAGTTAGACGCGATATACGTCCCGGTAAATTTTAGGGCCACTGAGTCAGAGCTCGAATATATGCTGAAAGATTCGTCTCCTACTGTCTTGCTTGCTGGATCCCGGTATACGGATATGATTGAGCTTATATCGGCTAAAGTTGAGAGCTTAAAAGCGTTGATTGTGATAGATGGAACTGCCGACGGGTGGCATACATACGACCAGATAGTTAGCTCAGCTCTTGANGACGAAATGTTTCCGGAGTCAGATGATGATGATTTGACAATGCTAATGTTCACAGCTGGGACTACTGGCTTTCCCAAGGGTGTGATGTTGAGCCATGATAGCTTTTCCTCTTATATCCTCAGCAACGTTTCACCACCTGANATGGATGTNGAGGAGAAAAATATATTAACCGTTCCTCTTTACCACATAGCAGGGGTACAGGCAGTAATGGCGGCTGTCTATGGTGGAAGAACTCTGATTATTCAAAGACAGTTTGAACCTGTTGAATGGATGACTTTGGTTGAACAGGAGAAAGCCAATAGGGCAATGATGGTACCTACTATGTTGAAGATGATTTTAGATCATCAGGAATTTCAAAACCATGACTTATCAAGTCTCGAAGTTATTACCTATGGGGCAGCGCCAATGCCATTAGAAGTTATACGTCGTGCGATAGCGATGTTGCCTGGGACATTTTTTATAAATGCCTTCGGACAAACTGAAACGGCCGCCACTATAACTATGTTGCCTCCCGAGGACCATATCTTGGAGGGCTCTGATGAAGAAATAGAAGTGAAATTAAAGAGGTTAACTTCTATTGGAAAACCATTAGAGGATGTGGAAGTTAGGATTGTGAGCGATGAGGGGAACCAGGTTGGCCTAGGCGAAACAGGGGAAATCGTCGCGAGAGGGTCACGATTGATGAAGGGGTATTGGAAGCAAGAGCAGGCCACGGCAGAAGCTCTCAGGGGAGGATGGCTTTATACAGGAGACCTCGGGTACTTTGACGAAGATGGCTATATATTCTTATCTGGCAGGGCTAAAGACTTTATCAAGAGGGGAGGAGAAATGGTTTCCCCAGAGGAAGTGGAGCAAGTTTTACATTCTCATCCAGCTATAGACGAGGCAGCTATTATTGGCGTACCTGATATCGACTGGGGAGAACGAGTGCGCGCGATTGTGGTGGCTAAGGAAGGGGAGACAATAGACGGTCCTGAAGTGATTGAATATTGCAGATCTCGTCTTTCCAGCTTTAAGAAACCTGAGTCAGTTGTAGTTGTGGATAAGCTACCTAGAAATCCTCTTGGTAAGGTTTTGAAGAGAATTTTGAGAGAGGATTTTAACCACCCAATAGTTGAATGAATAATCATCTTTAATTGGTAAATTTTGAAGGATGTTGTAAATGAAAATCACTAACATAGAAAATTTTATAGTTGATGCCGGATGGAGACCCTGGGGGTTTGTCAAAGTCGAGACAGACGAGGGTATAACCGGTTGGGGCGAGTGTAGCGATGGGCGTTCGCCAAATGGAGTTGCAGGCACCATCGAGGACTTGAAACCTGTCCTGATAGGCACTGACCCTCGGGAATTTGAGATGAGATTTTGGGATATGTTTAGAGCCACCCGGCAAAGCCCGGGAGGGATTGCGGCAAAGGCTCTTGCGGGGTTGGACTGCGCCTTCATAGATATCAAAGCCAAAAGCCTTGGAA
>NZSI01000070.1 GCA_002696685.1 Chloroflexota bacterium
AAGCTAGCCGATTTCGTCGTGTTGGCAAAAGACCCCACGCAAACGGATGAGTCAGAGATCAAGGACATTCCCATCATTAAAACAGTAGTAGGAGGAGAAGTTACTTACGAGGGATGACATGATTTGTCATCCCAATAGCAATTCTCAACTCTTCTTAATGGAGATTGTCACATGCTCTCCACCAATATCGTGATCTTCAGTAAATGGTTCGACCTCAATTAAATCTTGGTTAAGATTATCGGCTAAAATTTCCTGGGAAACATATTCAGAGTATTCCTGGAGTACAGTTGAGATATGATCTGAACCTGAAACGCTTAGCAGTATGCGGTCCGAGATGTCAAAGCCAGCAGACTTCCTCATATTTTGTATCATGTGCACAAATTCTCTAGCTAGACCCTCTTTCTTTAGGTCTTCCGACACCTCCGATGATATTCCCACTGCATAGCCGCTATCTGTGGTAGAAGATACACCGTCAAGCTCAGTGGCTGTGATAAGAATATCTGAAGGATCTAAAGAAAATCCCCCTATATTAATAGGTACCCCTGACTCGACTGATTTTCTTATAATCTCAGGATCAGCCTCTTCAAGCAGAGTGCGAATCTCGCTAATTCTTCTCCCGTATTTTGGACCCAATACTGGTAAGTTTGGTTGAATTCTAAAACTTACAATATCCGAGGCATCAGCGACTGAAACTATTTTTTTAACATTTAGTTCATCAAGTATTTGGTCTTCAACCATCTTCAGCATCTGCGCCTCAGATGGGGTACGGGTGTGAACAAAGAGACTCTCAAGCGGTTGTCTAACCTTTATTCCTGCTTTGCTGCGAGCAGATCTACCCATACTGGATAGTCTCATAGCTAGTCGGGTCCTATCTGACAGATCTGAATCTATAAGTGATTCATCCGAAATTGGATAATCCTCTAAATGAACGCTTTCTTTCGACCAAGCCTGCCCACCCGTCAAATTCTGATAAATAGATTCCGTGACAAAAGGCATTACAGGCGCTAATAATTTAGTAAGGGTTAGAAGAACTTCGTAAAGAGTCGCGTATGCCGATAATTTATCCTGGTCTGAGGCACCTGCGCTGTCACTAAGTAACCCTTCTTTCCAGAATCTTCTTCTACTCCGTCGCACATACCAGTTGGACAAATACTCAGAAAATAACTCAACTTCTCTAGTAATCCTTTCTGGTTGAAATGATTCCAAACCCTCGGTCACGGTAGCGATCAAAGAGTTGACTTCACTCAAAATCCATCTATCGAGTTCTGTTCTTTCCTTAGCATCTGGAAATTCTGTGGATGGGTCAAATTGATCAATATTGGCGTAGGTAGCGAAAAAGGAATATACATTCCATAAAGGGATAAGAAATTGTCTTCGGATTTCGTCCGTTGTATCGAATCCAAAATTAAGATTTGAAGCTGGATTTTGCCGGGCAAACTGCCATCGCATGGCGTCAACTCCCATCTTCTCAGCAGCATCTTCGAACCAGATCGCATTTCCCTTGCTCTTGTGCATCTCCTCGCCGCTTTCATCCCTCATAAGAGCGTAGCTGAATATGTTTTCACATGGCTCTGAATCGGCTAAGACGGTACTCATAACTAGCAATGAATAGAACCAGTTACGATACTGCCCGGGAAAACTCTCGGAGATCCAATCTGCAGGAAACCACTTTTNCCAATAGTCTTTATCATGTCTGTATTGCAAGGTAGAGAAAGATACGATTCCGGCATCTAGCCATGGGTTNCCAACATCGATAATCCTTTCGGCCTTTGCTCCACATGACTCNCATNATATTTTTACAGAGTCAATCCAAGGTCGATGGGGAGAATTGCCTTCGAAGTCATCCCAGCCTTCTATAGCTCGTTCCTTCAGTTCATCNTCACTACCCATGACTTCGAAATGACCACATTCACATTTGTATATAGGAAGAGCCAAGCCATAGTACCTCTTCTTGGAAATCATCCAATCATCCATGTTTCTTAGCCAGTCTAANTCTCTTTTCATACCGAATTCAGGGACCCAGTTTATGTTCTGGGTAACCCGTGCCAAGGATTCTCTCAAAGGGTCCATACTTATAAACCATTCATCAACTAGCCGAAACACTAACTCAGAGCTACAGCGCCAGCAGTGAGGATAACGATGGGGATATCTTTCAAGGTTATAAAAAACCTTTTTGGACTTAAGGCTTTCATAAATTCGGTCATTTACATCATAGACATTTAGACCGGTTAGCCAGTCAAATCCGTCGACAAAATTACCCAGGTCGTCAAGGGGTGCAATAGGCACAAGGTTTTCTTCTTTCCCTAATGCAAAGTCCTCCTTACCAGCTCCTGGAGCAATATGCACAATCCCTGTACCTTCCGCCTCTGACACCTCATCCCACGCGACAATCCTGTGAACAACTCCCTCCTGAGCAGGTAGTTCATCAAACGGTCCAGTATAAGTTCGTCCTACAAGTAAAGTTCCCTTCAGTTCCTCAACTATCTGGTAATCACCTTTAATTGCTGATGTTTGTCCTTTGGCAATGAATATAAATTCATTCTCCTGTGACACCTTTATGTAATCCATATCTGGATTCACAGCAGCCGCTACATTTGAACTCAATGTCCAAGGAGTGGTCGTCCAAACTAAAATGGACTCACGAATTTCTCTGTCACTCTCACTATTAACCAGAGGAAACTTAACAAACAGACCTGGATGAACGATCTCAACATAACCTTCAGTGACAATTTCGTGCTCTGACAGACCAGTACTACATCTAGGGCACCAAGGCATAACGTCGGTACCCTCATAAATCAACCCTTTGTCATGGCATACCTTCAAAAAATGCCAGATCGTGTAATTATTTTCATCTGACATAGTGTGGTAGGAGTTGTCCCAGTCCATCCAATAACCTAAACGAATGGACTGGCTGGTGATCACATCCGAAAATCTCTGTACTCTCTCCTTGCAAAGAGTGACAAACTTGTCGATCCCATACTCTTCAATGTCGGTTTTTGAAGTAAACCCAAGCTCTTTCTCAACCTCAACCTCTATCCACAAACCCTGTCCATCGAAACCATTCTGATAACGTTGCTCATAACCCTGCATGGTTCTGAAACGTGTGAAGAGGTCTTTGTAACCTCTTCCCCAGGCATGATGAACTCCCATCGGATTATTTGCAGTTATCGGACCATCGATAAAAGAGTAGCGCTTGTCTGACTGTTGATTACGCACCATATATTTTTCAGCAATATTATTTTCTTCCCACCAACGGAGTATGTCTCTCTCCATCTCTGGAAAATCCACCTTAGCATCAACTGATTTAAACATTAGCAACTCCCAACACAACAAAATATTAAACGTAAAAAGGCCCGTCCCTAACGCAAGGGACGGGCCTTTTACAGTCCGCGGTACCACCCTTGTTCCCCTTAAAAAAGGGGCTCTTAAAGGTTACCCTGATAACGGGGGACCCACCGTCGAATCCTACTCATGCTATTTTCGGTTCGATGCTCCAGAGCGATATTCGACTCTCCTAAGGTCCCCTCTCACACCATACAGGGTTCGCTTAACCACGGTTAAAGCCTACTCTTCTCCTTCTCCGCTTATTTCTCCCTTCAAGGTTAGAAAATGCTCAACATTGTGTCAAGAAATTTTCATACAACAGGTTTCTTTCCAGTTTTCTCTTCATATAACTTCCAAGTATTTTCGTTGAAAGGATAATACTTCCCGGGCGAACACCCCTCCACTTCCAATTGCTGTTTGATTACCTCTTCAACTTCTTCTCTTTGATGAGCTATCCGTATAACGTCGTCTACCTCGGGCTTAGGCACAACCACAACACCATCATCGTCCCCGACAATTGCATCCCCAGGCCGTACAAGCACCCCACCACACTGAATTGCGTCATTAACCTGCCATGGCCAGAAGTCTGCTGGACCTTGCTTCGCAGTTGTACTGGCTGAGAACACTGGAAACCCATATTCCTTTAAAACAACACTGTCTCGGACCCCTCCATCTGTTACTAGACCCCCTACCTTCCTTTGCATAAGACGCATAAATTTTATATCCCCACCAATAGAGCTGTACTTCCATCCCAATGCGTCTATTACTAAAACCTCGTTGGGACCGCAAAGCTCAATAGCAACATACTCAGCGGAATTTTCCCCTTTTGGCTTATCATTCGCTAAGTCCGGTCTATGGGGCACAAATCTCAAAGTCACAGCTCGTCCAGCCATAGATTGGCCTAACCCTAAGGGCCTGGCACCCTGAACATATGTCGAAGGCCAGCCTTTTACCCAGAGTCCATCAATCAATGTTTGTGTGGGGATGTTTTTTAGTGTGTGTAGTGTCTCTTCCGATATCGGGTCTATATCAGGCATAAATTTTTCTCCTCCAGATTGTTTCGTATCCGTTAGGCTCAGTATACGATCTCCCCACAAGTCTATTTGTTTAAATTAGTTGGACCAGAAATTTCCTTCACGGTTGTCACACAAAAACCGCTGCATAAAACAATAACGGTTTTCATAGAATTAGTTGCCAGATACACATAAGTGAAACTCCAACTGTTTCGTTGTATGCTGAGTTCATAAGATCGATTTTATAAAAAGAAATTGGGAGCCATTATGTCAGGAAAACTAACCAACAAAGTGTCGATAATAACGGGTGGCAACAGTGGGATAGGTGCTTCAACGGCACATCTTTTTGCCAAAGAGGGATCAAAAATATTGATCTTGGCTAGGAGAGAAGTTGAAGGGCTAAAAGTTCAAGAATCCATACGTGCTGAGGGCGGCGAATGCACATTTGTGCAATGCGATGTTGGAGAACCTGACTCTGTAAATCAAGCTATTGAAAAAGCATCGGCAATATACGGTTCAGTACATGTTCTCTTCAACAATGCCGGTCACGGTGGAGGTGGAGATTTCCCCAACTCAACCACTGAAGAGTGGAACAGTGTAATTAACGACAATCTGAACGGTACATTCTACGTTTCTAGGGCAGTATGGCCCCACCTGATTAAGTCAGGAGGAGGGACTGTTATAAATATGTCTTCGCTCGCTGCTCAGCGTGGTTTTAGCCCCAAGATGTTAGATGAATTTGGAGCCACCGCCCCATCCTATTACGCTGCGAAAGCCGGAGTCGATGCTCTCACCAGATATATGGCCGGAGTGGGAGGAAAACACAATATCAGAGTGAACTGCATAAGACCTGGCCAGATAATGACACCAGGAGCCACTCGTGGAACAATCAACGATGCGGACGGAGGGCACCATGTTTTCGAGGACATGTTCAACATGGCCCAGATAATTCCTGGGCCGGGGTACCCAACTGATGTGGCAAACCTAGTTTTATTTTTAGCATGTGAAGATTCACGCTTTATAACTTCTGAAATCATAAATATAGATGGAGGGGTAGCAGCGAAGATATAGTCCCATTTCGTCTTGATCTACAATTTTTAATTTTAGGAAAAGTATATGAATAGTGCTTACGACTTCCTCATCATCGGCGGCGGGGTCAATGGAACCAGTATAGCTATGCATTTGGCCAAAATGGGCATAGGCAGTGTTGCAGTACTAGAGAAGAAAGGACTTGCGACGGGGGCCACTGGCCGTTCCGGCGCAATGATCCGTGAACATTACTTAACACCCGAATTAGTACGAATGTCATCGCAAGCCCGCAAGTTTTTTGAGCAATGGCCCGCAGAACATGGGTACGATATAAATTTCCGTAAAACCGGCCGAATACTCCTTTTTGGTGAGAATGACGCTGCTTCTGCTCGAAATAATGCTGAGATGAATCGTGCAGAAGGGGTGCCAATTGAAACTATGGACGCTAAAGACATTGCTGAAATGATTCCCGGTGCCGTTTTGGATGATATAGAAACGGTATTGTTCGAACCGGAGGCTGGTTATGCAGATCCCGTAGCCACCACTTATGCATTCGCGTCAGAGGCAAAAAAAAATGGGGCGGAAATCTATACAGACTGCGAAGTTACTAGCATAAGAACACGGGGAGACAGAGTAATTGGCGTTTCCTCAAACAATGGAACATTTGATGCCGATGTGGTGATCAACGTTACCGGACCTTGGGCAAATATTTTGCTCAACTCACTCGACGAAGAACTACCAATTGAGCCCATAAGGGTTCAGATGGTCCACATGAGAAGACCCCCATCTCTTGAGAACTTAGAAACTATTGTAATAGACCACACCTGTGGCGCCTATTACAGAAGCGACGGTAGCTCAAACACCTTGATAGGAGGAGAGGCTCCGGAAGATATGATGGAAATCACAGATCCCAACAATTTCGGGTTAAATGCTGATCATATTTTCATTCAGCGTTACTGGTCTAGGATTAACCGAAGGTTCCCTGAATTCCGAAATGCTATTTGTCGTGGCGGATATGGATCCTTGTATGACATGACCCCTGATGGCAATCCAATAATCGACAAATCGTCAACTATTAAAAATCTCTACAACGTTGCCGGCTTTAGTGGCCACGGATTTAAGTTGTCCCCTGTAATAGGCTCTATCGTATCTGGCTTGGTAAGTGGTAACGGGCCTGATAATGAATACCTGAATATGTTCAAGAAGGATAGGTTTACAACTGGAAACCAAATTGTTCCTGACTTCCCCTACGGAAACAGAGCTCACCAGTAAATGCTGTATTGAACATATTGTATGGACAGCAAATAACTGCGAGCATATAATTATTTGCCACGAGAAGTTGACGCTCGAAAGGGTTGTGTCATACTGCCGAGGTGGTGGAATTGGTAGACACGCAGCGTTGAGGGCGCTGTGGCCGTACAGGCTGTAGGAGTTCGAGTCTCCTCCTCGGCACCACTTCAGCAATTAATTAGGCGACGTAGCCAAGCGGTCTAAGGCGGAGGTCTGCAAAACCTCTATTCGGCGGTTCGAATCCGCCCGTCGCCTCCATTTTTTATCCCCGGAACAAGACCTTAAGCAGCTATTCCACCGCAGGTTCGTGTGACTTAAGAAATCGACGAGCATGATCTACAACTCGATCAATGTTTTCTTGAGAATCCTTCCATGGGAAAATGGTTGTCTCTGAATTCGGCGCAATTTCAGCAACCTCCATAGCGGCTTCATACGGATGTGCAGGCACATTATCGGGCGCTATTAGTAGGGGTGTCTGAAGGGACCTTACGAAATCACGTGAGACTGTGAAAACAAAGTCGGCACGGTCAGTGTACATGTTCGTCAAAAAATCATGGACTTCGGCCATAGTAACATCCGAACGTTTTTCACATAGCTGAGGAGCCCAACGTTCGGTGTTATTCTCGTAGAAGATATTTGGATGTTCCGGACTGAATCCGCTGGGCTGCATCATCGCAGCCGCAACGATACGGTCCTGGGCTAACTTAAGCAAATTATGAATCATCGGGCCTCCGATACAAAATCCCATGACCAAGAATTCTCGGATCCCAAGATGATCCATTAATCCTAGCTGGTCATCGGAATAGGCATCCCATGGTCGGTCAGTCTCTAGAGGCCCAGTAGACTGGCCCAGGTCAGCATTCCGCAAGTCAGCAGATATACATCGAAAATCATTCCTGTACCTTTCCAATGGATTGAACGGTACAGCTGTATTCAGAGACGATATCGAAGAATTGAGTCCCCCACCAGGAATAATTAATAAAGGAAATCCTGAACCGACATCTTCGTAATAGATACGCACAGATCCTCTTTCATAAAACGGCATGGTAATTATCCTCCATTAAAAAATTAAATTGTCATAGTCATATACGCCAGTAAATATAGGGTGCCATAAGCGATAAATCCTCTCAGGCATAAAAATGAGCAAGAAGGTATGCTCTATTTTACTCATAAAAGTAATTAGGTGAATTCATGTGGCAAGTAACTGAAGAAGACTTACTATCCATTTCTATAGGTGCAGGAATATTAGGAACAGG
Organism: Chloroflexota bacterium; assembly: GCA_002696685.1. The sequence goes on from NZSI01000070.1 coordinate 7,913, forward strand.
TGGAGGTGGAAATCCGTATATCGGAATGTTAAGAGCTAGAGAAACAATCCGACAGTATGGGCCTGTGACAATATTGTCTGCAGACGAGCTCCAAAACACCGACAAAATTGTTTGTGTCGGAGGAATAGGAGCTCCAACCGTCGGTATTGAAAAGGTTCGAGGAAAACAGTCCTACGATGCCTTGGTAGCTTTGGAAAACCACCTCCATGTAAAAGCTACGGCCCTAATATCCAACGAAATAGGTGGCAGTAATTCCCTTGAACCTCTAATCCCAGCGGCCATATCCGGTTTACCTGTTGTGGATGCTGACGGCATGGGCCGCGCATTCCCAGAGTTCCAGATGAAAACCTTTTTTGTTTATGGGGTGCCATATGCCCCNATGGCAATAGCNGATGAGAAGGGAAANGTAGCAATAATTCCTAAGGCAATCACCAGCAAATGGGTTGAACGTATTGCAAGNTCAATAACGATACANATGGGGAGTGTNGCNTGTTATGCCCTCGCTCCAATGACTGCCNCTCAAGTCCGNGACACTGCCGTGAAAGACAGNCTGACACTCAGTAANAGGCTTGGAGAGTCCGTGCGAAACGCCAACAAAACAAAGAGCGATCCTATAAATGCGATGCTGAAAGTTAATCCGGGAAAGGTNTTATACGAAGGCAAGATATCTGGNTTACAGAGAAAAACCACCCAGGGATTTGCAAGGGGTGAAGTTACTGTGGATGGCTCTGGTGACTTTGCTGGAACTGTCATGACAATCGAATTTCAAAATGAAAATCTAATAGCCAGGATTGAAAATCAGGTTGTCTGTGTTGTACCAGATTTAATTTCCATCGTAGACAGTGAAAGAGGAGACCCAATTACAACAGAATTACTTCGATACGGCTTCCGGGTTACTGTCATAGGGTTTCCTTCACCAGATCTCTGGACAACGAAAGAGGGGCTCCAGGTGGTAGGCCCATCATGTTTCGGGTATGAAGTGGATTACACTCCACTCGTTCTGACTTAAAAATAACCACCATAAATCTTCGGATATATAACCAAATCATTTTTACCCAAAGTATTTACGTTAAATTGGAGTTGTCGAATGCGCATTGGAATTGACGTAGGTGGAACTAACACTGATTCCGTATTGATAGATGGAACACAGATAGTAAGAAAATCTAAAACTACCACCACNGAAGATATTACCAACGGGGTAAAAAATTCCTTACATGCAATACTACCNTCGGANNATAAAAATTTGGGTGTGGATGCCGTGATGATAGGGACGACNCACTTNACCAACGCTTTACTTCAAANAAATANANTAGCCATAACTGCCGCCCTTCGTTTGTGCCTACCAGCAACCCAAATGCTCCCTCCAATGGTGGACTGGCCTAAAGAGATGAAAAAGTCGATAAAGGGTTACACCTATCTGGTTGACGGTGGTTTTGAATTCGACGGACGGGAAATTTCGACAATAGACGACGACCAAATAAGAAGAGCTGCTGACGATATGGCAAACAACGGTGTAGAAGCCATAGCAATCAGTGGGATTTTTTCTTCCGTCGACCCAAGCCAAGAACAAATTGCTGCACAAATCATTCAAGAAGAAACACCTCATATCAAGATTTCTATGTCNCATGAAATTGGCCGCGTAGGTGTCCTAGAGAGGGAAAATGCCACTATTTTGAATGCTTGTCTCTCCACCACATCAGACTCGGTCGTNGGAGCTTTTAGAGAGGCNGTGGAGGAGCTAANTCTTGGCTCGNCACTATTNCTGACTCAAAACGATGGGACACTTATGGACGCTGACTTTGCTACGAAATATCCCGTTTATTCCATCTCCTCGGGCCCTACGAATAGTATGAGAGGAGCTGCTTTTTTAACNGGCATTCAAAACGCGATAGTAGCCGATATCGGCGGCACCTCAACTGACGTGGGGATCTTACGAAACGGATTTCCAAGAGAATCGACAGTTGCTATTGAANTCGGAGGAGTAAGGACCAATTTTAGAATGCCGGATGTATTATCTATCGCATTGGGAGGAGGAAGCATAGTAACTACTTCACCAATTGTCATAGGGCCAGAAAGCGTTGGGCTACAACTGACGGAGCGAAGCCTTGTGTTCGGTGGATCAATAAGGACAGCAACCGATATCGCCGCCGCAGCTGGACTAGTAAATATAGGCAATAAGTCTCTTCTATCCGAAATATCTGAAGAGGACATTAAAAGCAGCCTTAATATGATGAACGTAATGACTGAAGACGTTATTGACCGACTTAAATTTAATGCGGATGATATACCGGTTATTTTAGTGGGAGGAGGACATTTTCTCATCGGNGATGATTTAANAGGGGCATCCGAAGTTTTACGTCCNGAAAATGGAGAGATAGCCAACGCTATAGGGGCGGCAATAGCTCAGGTTGGAGGACAGTCAGAAAGCGTATATTCCCTNGCNGAAATGAGTAGAGAANAAGCNCTATCCGNGGCCACGGAGGAAGCTAAAAAAAGAGCCATATCAGCNGGAGCAAACCCGNAAACTTTAATNGTGGTCGACGTNGANGANATNCCTCTCACTTATTTGCCCAGCAACGCAATANGAATCAGGGTAAAAGTGGTAGGTGACATTCCCGAAATTTCCTAGATTTTGGAACGTCCNACNACCCCACCNNATTTAATTACATTTAACCCTGAACTTATCTCTCCCTAGACTCGAATAATAACGGGCAACATTTGTTCGACGCCGCTAGATATACTCTCCCCTATCAAGANGTTTTATCAATCGCAGAATGAACAGAATCCGGGCTCATNGGNAAGTCTAATATTCTGATCCCNGTAGCTCTAAAAGCAGCATTCGAAACCGCAGCTAAAGGAGCAGAAAGATTTGCCTCACCGACACCTCTAACACCAAAAGGA
>NZSI01000011.1 GCA_002696685.1 Chloroflexota bacterium
TACACGTCCGCAAAGAAGGTTGCGCTGGCCTTATACTGGCTCATAACAACGAAGTTTCCGAGGGATAAATTTTACGTTATAGGATTCTCCGACTACGGGATGATTATCGATGGAAAGGATCTTCCTGAATCCACGTGGAACCATTGGGTTGCAGGCACAAATATGCATCACGGCCTGATGTTAGCTCGTCAATTACTTTCTCGCGAAAACGTTGCCAACAAACAGGTTTTAATGGTGACTGATGGAGAGCCGACAGTCCATATGGAAGGAGCACAGGCGTTCTTTAGCTATCCGCCGAGCTATCGGACACTCGAACAAACCCTCAGGGAGGTCAAGCGTTGTACACGTGAAGGCATAACTATCAACACATTTATGCTTGAGGCNAATTTGTTTCTCANNGATTTTATTGACCAGATGGCAAAAATCAATAAAGGGAGGGCTTTTTATACCCATCCAGATCAACTGGGGAGGTATGTTCTTGTGGACTATCTCAAGAGCAGAAGGGCCCGTGTTTAATTGACATGGCAGACATTATTGCCTGCAAAGTGACATCTTAGCTAGAATAGTCGTTAATTTTCGAATATTCGTAGGGGGGACGTAAGATGACTGATAACGATCTTGCTCTAAAGGCACATCTTCTGAGACGTGCTGGGTTTGGGGCATCCAGATCTGAATTGGAGGAAATTTCAAAGAAGGACTACGAAGATATTGTTGAGGATCTTCTTCATCCCGAGAGATTCGAAGATCTCGATGAAGACTACGTAAAGCGCTACAACCCTGAACTTTCTTATCACGACACACATCCGCTTCACGCTGGAAAGTGGATCTGGAGAATGATAAACACGAAGAGACCTCTCGAGGAGAAGATGGCCCTTTTCTGGCATCATATATTTCCAACGGCCTACTACAAAAGTGAGCACCCACCCACCTTGATAACTCAGATAGCAACTTTTAGGAAGAACGGTCTTTCTAATCTTCACCAAATTCTTTTGGACTTGGCTAAGGATCCAGCCATGAACTACTGGTTGGATAACTGTGAGAATCATTCTGACCAGCCCAATGAGAACTGGGGCAGAGAATTACTGGAGCTCTTTTCAATGGGTGTCGGTAATTACACTGAGGAAGACATCAAGAATGCTGCAAGGGCATTTACGGGATGGACATTTGAGCAGCCTGTTCCTCTTTATCCCAATGGTCAGTATGAGTCATCTTTTGTGTATGACGAAAATGACCACGATGACAGCGAAAAGACATTTCTAGGTAGAACAGGCCGCTTCAACGGTGAGGATATAGTAAACATCATCTGTGAAGAGAGGGCTACAGCCAAGTTCATCTGCAGGCATTTTTTTACCTTCTTTGTTGAGGATGAGCCACAGGTTCACACCTGGAGTATAGAAGAACCTCGTAATCCCAAAGCGATCGACTCGATGGTTGACGTCCTCATGGAGAATAAAGGAGAAATAAAGCCCCTTCTCCGTTTTATCTTCAACTCGGATTTCTTTAAAGATGCGAGGTATAAGAAGGTCAAGAACCCGACAGAACTAGTTGCAGGCACTATTAAGATTACCGGAAAGTTTGGGATGATTCCCGAGACTGGAGAGGCTGTAGGATCTCTGTACAGTACTGCTTCAGTAATGGGGCAAGCTCTTATGAATCCCCCCACGGTGGAAGGTTGGCATACCGGACAGGAGTGGATAGACGGTGGCACTCTGAACGAGCGGGTAAATTTCGCCGTGAACCAATTTGATGATCTTACAACACCGGGGTTTCAAGATATTTTGAAGCGACTTGGAGAAAAAGTGGAATCAAATGATCTAGTTGATAAATGTCTTGACCTAATGGGGCCTATAGAGGTTGGTGATGAAACCCATGCTGCATTGGATAATTATGCCGATGCGGTTGGTGATATAGATCTTAGTACTGATAAATTACGAACGGAGAATGCTGCCAAGGTGGGACGGATGATCCAGTTAATTGTTTCAACCCGAGAGTACCAGTTCGCCTGATCTTGTCATACCGGAACTAGTAAGAGAGAGGAACTAAACATGACAACCACAGCTAAGAAGAATCCAGTCTTTGTAGTCGTTCAACTTTCGGGTGGGAATGATTTCATGAACACCCTGATTCCATATACGAACTCAGTTTATTATGACAACAGGAAGCTATTGAACATTCCACAAGAGGATGTCCTGCCTCTAGATAACACCCTTGGTTGGCATCCTGAGATGGCCCCGTTCAAGGAATTATATGACAAGGGCATGGTGGCAGTGGTTCAAGGTATTGGCTACCCTGACTCTAACCGCAGCCATTTTAGAGGGATGGATATATGGCATACGTGCACACCAAATGAGGTTTCTACAATAGGTTGGCTTGGTAATACTATTGAGCTTCTTGATCCAAGTGGTGAGAACCCATTGACGGGAGTCAACTTCGGAGTTGGCTTGCCAAAGGCTATGACCAAAGCGGGCGTGCCTGTAACTAGTGTTTCAAATCTGGACAGCTACGGCTTGATGAGTGGTATCACGGCGGAGGAACAAAGGGATAAAGCGCTACAGATCTTCAAGAATATGTACGGGCAAGCTATAGGTACTGGGCCGGTAATGGAGTATCTGTCTAGGACGGGGAATGATGTACTTACGGGAGCGGATCTCATAAAGGTCGCGCCTGAGAATTATGTGTCTAGCATCGAGTATGCTGATAGTGCTATAGCAAAATCCTTAAGGGATGTAGCAAGGGTTCACACTGCCGATTTGGGAACTCGTATTTTCTATACTCAGCAGGGTGGATATGACACTCATGCCAATCAGCAACCAGCGCAGCCTGGTCTTTTTAAAGATCTTGCTAGGGCAGTGAATGATTTCTTTGCGGATTTAGAGGAGCATGAATCGGATGAGAATGTTGTCATGCTCATATTCTCTGAATTTGGCAGGCGCGTTTATGATAACGGCTCGGGTACAGACCATGGATCCGGGGGCGGAGCATTCTTAGTAGGAAAGCCGATCGAGGGTGGGTTATATTCAGAGTACCCGTCGCTGGATCGTGACCGATGGGCCAAAGGGGAGGATCTCGAACATACCATTGACTACAGGGGCATCTACGGTACAGTTCTTGAGCAATGGTTGGGTATTGAAGCGACGCCTATAGTCCAAGGTAATTACGAGCAGATCAATCCGTTCAAATCTAACTAGTTGATATACCTGTGGAGGTCTTAACGTGACAGCAGCATATGAACTACTCCGATCGGGGTTCCCTTACTATATGACGCTTGGACAGCGGCGAGTAACTTCAAATCCTGTCGATATAGGATTCGGGAAAGAAAACGTCTATATACTGACCCGTGGTGGACTAGGCACGGAAGTTCGCGTTATTAATTGGGAAGACGAAAACCTAGGTGTCAGAGGTGGGGCTGACCTTTTCCAATGGCCTGCAGGGCTTCTTGTTGACTCTGAAGAGAATCTGATCGTATCTGATGAGGCAAAACATACAGTCGTTACTATGGACAAGGAAGGCAATCACCTCCAGACGTGGGGCGAACATGGCTCTGGGTTGGGGCAACTGAACAGGCCGTCGGGAATGTCCTTTGATGGAGATGGGAATATTGTCTTGACTGACACGATGAATAATCGAATTCATCGGTTTACACGGGACGGTGAGCATCTCCAAACTATGGGAGAAGGNGATTTGGCTAATCCCTGGGGAGTAACGGTGGACCAGTCTGGTGATATATATGTCGCTGACTGGAAAAANGATCGGGTTGTGAAATATAGTGGCGATGGCGAGCAACTCATGATCATTGGTTCAAGTGGCAGTGAAAAAGGACAGTTTCTGAGACCATCTTCAGTTGCGGTTGACAAACACGGCGATATCTACGTTTCNGACTGGCAGAACGATAGAGTGCAGCTGTTTAACAAGNATGGAAGGTACATTCAAAGCTTTCATGGCAACGCTTCATTATCGAAGTCTGGCCAAATGTATATTCTTGCTAANCAGGTAACTCTGAGGCTTCGAGCCATGGGAGATGTTGAGAAGACGCAACGGNTAAATGCGCCAATGACTGTAAGAGTTGATGGAGAGTTCAGGCTCTTCATCACNGACTTTGGCAATCATCGCATTCAAATATATAAGAAGGAAGCGGTGGAGCTGTCCGAAGAAATGATAGCTCCTCCGATGAGGAATCCGATTCTCTTCACGACTTAAATTCCTATAGCTGAATTACGGGGCTTGAACTGGTGGTCAGAGCAGAAGGTAATGCGCTGACGGGAGGANCGAGTATATCTTGAAAACTTCTCATTCGTGTCGNTTGCTACGGATATAGCGNGCAAAATCAAGGACNGATTTCCATTCNTCNTCGTTGAGNTCNCCAATATCAGTTAATCTCTTCANATANTCCTGNGTGTTTGGTGTGTCGTAGACATCTTTGTCGAGATACCCNGCAAGCAATGCNAGANGGCCATAAGGTAAACGAAGTGTGGAAGCGATNTTGCGTAGAGTCTGCACAGTTGGTTGAATTCGCCCACTTTCCAAATGTGAGGCGTATGCGTCACTCATATTTAGAATACTGGATAATTTTCTCTGCGATAGATTTCGGGCGAGTCTAGCTTCTCTGATGAGCTTGGCGAGAGTGGAATAAGTCGGACCGGATTGTTTTTGACCAGCCATGTTTCGCTAGATGCCTCTATACTCTTTTCTCTAAGAAACCTAATATCATTCTACTCATCTGCAGAAAATATGTTCTAAACTCATTGACAACTTAGAACAAACGTACTAAACTGTTCTCACAGTTGAATAGCCGCTCCTCAAGTGGATTAAGCGGCAGAGGGAACAGCCCCCGTGATCGGCCGAAAGGAAGNTCCGGGGGCTTTGTTTTTAAGATTTACCCTATATATGAGATCGAATATAAAGCAAGGTGCCTCGCAAAAGTGTTGAGAGAAACTCTTTCAANGANTTTAACTTAAGACGATGATAGAACTGTCATAACTTTTACCTGTTAGCCAGTTCTCGGACCATATTCATATCCAGTTCGACTCCTAATCCNGGTCCATCCGGAACATCCATTAGGCCATCCTTGATATTTAAAGGTTCAGCAAGTATGGGATTTTCGTCTCGAATAGATATGTGTTCTATGTTGTACTCCTGTTTATATGGTACTCCCTGCGTAGCTACGACGAAGTGGGCATGTGCAACAGTGCTTATGGTTGGTTGAGTATTGTGGCAGGTTATGGGCACCCCTATAGCTTCTGCCATNTGGGCGATCTTAATCAAGGTGGTGAAGCCTGGCGTTTTTACGATGTCTGGTTGGACAATGTCTATCCGACCACGAAGCATAAGATCCCGGTACTCATAGAAGCTATATATCATTTCTCCAGAAGCAATCGGAATCGTCAAAGCGTCGGACACTTGNGCAAGTCCGTCAAGATCGTAGTGNGGCCNNGGCTCTTCNAAGTGGAACACNCCCAACTCTTCNAGCTGTTTACCAATCTCGATGCTGTTATGAACCGAGTATGCACCGTTAACATCGACGAGAATGTCAATGTNNTCTCCGACCGCCTTTCTAACTTCCGATACCGTATTAATCGTCTGGTCAGCTGGATCGTCTATTTTCCCAGGCACCGCACTGTGTAGTTTGTACGCTGAGTATCCTTTTTCGACAAAGGATACGGCTCGTTTCGCTTCTTCAAGAGGTGTCATGTCCCGTTTCATCGAACTTGCATAAACGGGCATTTGTTCTCTCACCTTTCCCCCGAGTAGTTCGTAGATAGGCAAACCCAAAGCCTTGCCTCTCAGATCCCACATAGCTATGTCCAAGCCGGCGATTCCTATCCAGATAGCACCNCCAATCTCCAAGGCATTTCCTGCTTGAGCCATATCTCGAAACCTCGACTCGGTTTGAACAGGATCTTTACCTATAATCGAAGGTGCGAGTACGTTTTCTATAACTGATTTGGTGATGGATGGTTGTCGCCGGAAACATTCCCCAATGCCCGTCACACCTTCGTCTGTATGTATGAAAACAAACGGATGCGATTTTTCTAGAACNAGGCACTCTACAGAGACGATTTTCATCTNCCATTCTCCCAANGCTAATTGTTGGCTACAGAATNAGCCCACCATACGCCATTTTCTCAGGCCAGTNGGTGAGCANGAAAATTGTCACTTTAACTTACTAGGCCATCTTCTTCTTTGAAATCCATATACGGTCTGAACCCTGTTGCCAGGTTTTCCAGTTGAGTTTGTTCGCGAGAAAGCTGGATCGTTCCCACTCTGCGTCAGTATTAGATTTTTCAATCAGAATTTTCCAAAAGAANGCTATATCATCATGAGGTGTTAAGTTAGCCCCTTCACTTAAATACCAGTTTCTCCATGCCCATTTGATGATACGACCGGAAGGGCGTTTGCCGGTAANTTCAAAATATTCATTATCCAGGTAGCTGGCCAATTTNCCCTCCTGCCAGGGAATACCGTATCGATCAAGGAAGCGCCATTGAAACGGGACATCTTGTATTGAATCTTCAAGAGTCAGTTGCTCGTACTCCTTGATCCACCTATTTAGAGTCGAGATACTGACTGCCCTTCTCCCGAATTCCCTAATGAGTTGTGAATNGATCTCTTGTCTATTTTTCCCCCCGTGGGACCACATCAAGTAGACTTCTTGCATCTGTTCTNTGTTTGTCTTCACATTAGGCAAACGAACTCTCTCCTCTACGTATTGACTTATATTAATAAAGCGTAAATATCAATTTGCACTATATTAATNACGGATATATGTCCTGTCGAGGTCGGTTATCAGCCGAACGCTTGAACGGATTTCAGAATTCTGTTTTCCACTGCTGAAAGGAGCCATTTTTGGAAATGGAGGAAACAGAATTTATTGGAAAGAGCTGTTAGCCTGTCATGTGAATGAATCTCGCAGCCCTTACTCATAAATCACAAACTATTTGAGTTCAATCAATACGTTTCTATAAGTCGAATTTGTGTTATTGGTTACTCTATGTATTCTGTGATCTCCATGGTAGCGCCAGCTACCGATCTCAGACTGGCTCCTCTCAACTGAACCATTGTCGTATTCAACGTCGAGATTCCCTCCTTCAACTACCACTGTGACATAGTCGTTTTCGTGTAGATGCCAGTCACTTGATTCCCCAGGTGCTACTACAAGGTTCCAAATCCTGACTTTATCGTTCTCTAGAATCAATTGCGTTGCTATGTCTCCAAGTTTTCGTTCACCAGATGCCATATGTTATTACTCCTAGTTTATTATTCTCCTGCGTCATATTTGGCCGGTTGAAGCATTTGCACGTCTCTACCTGAAGAAATGAAAGACTCTCTAAAAAGGATAGAGATTGCTGTAAGAATTTTATGCCCCTTCTTTAGCCTCTGGANGATAGTCTCCTCAATAGTAGTGGGACCGAATTNTCTGGGCACTTTTCTTCCAAGGTCAGGTAGTAATTTGTAATTGGAGACTACCACACCCTAAATCTCAGAACGCAGNGGAGAAGTTTATTTGTGAACGTATAGGCTTTGTAGAGGAGAATGATATATATCGANTNNAGTAACCGTTTCACAGGTGNTNCTGGAATACAGGGAAGTTAAAATTATAAATAGGGCAACTATTTCACGTAGGAGTTAAATGCATGTCGCGCACTAAAGACAACGCTGGACAGTTCCTTGAGGCTTATATATTGCACGCTTCAGGAAAGNGGAGAANANATATATTCGAGGTGCTNAATGAACGTTATCAAGACCAATCTGTGAGCTTACGAACAATTGGGGCCTGGCTGCAAAGGTTCAGGACAATGCCTGAAGACGTGGTTGCCCNGGATAAAGAGTTTGAATGGCACGAGTGTGAAGAGTACGGAATACCTTGGGAAGCGTCTAGGTTAATGATGAGTCTTTTAGANGCCTATGCCTATCCTCCGAGTGCTAGAACAGCCAAGTGGATATGGAGAATCAGCTGTGTAGCAGACTGGAGTCGTGCGCCAGAAAAATTGCTTCAACTTGCGGATATGTACACTAACCATGAACGTGAGCTNCTATTTAACGGCAAAACCACATTTACATATAAGGATCTGAATACAGAGATGCAAATTCAATCCAGTGCTCTGCGTGCGACGGAAGGAATGAGGACAAGTTAATATCATTGTGTATTTCAGGCGCACAAGTTGACTTGGTGTCTTGAAACGACCATTGGACTCAAACTGAAGGCGCGGGGCAGTTCTTTAGCAAGCAATACTTCACTTAGTACTATCGNACTTGGGGTCACTATATTTANCATTCAAAATCTTGGGAAGAGTCCATTCCAATCGATGCAGACACTCAGTTTGTTATTATGTGAATATCAANAACCATTGGTTGGTAAATNTCCGCANTTTNCCTCGGTCCTANNACCTTCTTGGAGNTAGTTCTGAGGTTAATATAGTCACGTCATATTTGGAGTCTTAATTCAAATGGTTGTTAGATGCGACGGGATCTGAAAAGTACGCTTTTTTGAAAATAGTGAATCGGATTTATGAAAATATGAGTTCTTAATTTAAGAGGTTCTACGAATTTCATTCTACTGCTTGCTTTTGGCGCCATATATTACTAAACATGTTGGCGGCATTTCCGACTCCGAATATTGCTAATCCTGNACCAACTGTTCCAAAAATCACTGAAATATCCCACGAGAATCTGACTGATAACATTCCGATAGTAGCTACTAATATCAATCTTGAAATACTGACAGTTACTGGGATTAGCATTCGACCCGTGCCTTGACTGGCGAAATATAAGCTTTGTCCTCCTCCAAAGAAGCCATAAAAAAGTGCTGCAAAACTGAGGTACAAAGCGCCGTATGAATAAGCCTTGGGGTCATTGGTAAACCGGTCGAGCCACAGGCTTGGCTCCGTAGCCGCGATTATCCCGATTATTCCGGTAGAGACAAATGTGGCCCCGAAACCCAGCCAGGCGATGTTTCTCGCTCTATTATATTTACCTGCTCCGAAGTTAGCACCAACAGCTGTAGTTAAAACACCGCCTATACCAAAAGCGATAGGAATTAACATAATTTCCAATCTACTTCCTAACCCGTAACCTGCAAGTGCCTCTGTGCCATATCTACCAACTAATCCGGTGACAATTACGACTGTGAAAGCTATGGCAGTACTGTTTAGCAAACCTATGCCACCTACTTTCATAATGTCATTAATAGTCTGCATGTTGAATGAATGCGGAATCAGACGAATACCTACATTCCCTCGTATTATTGTAATAAGCATGTAAGCCCCCGCTGCGGCATGGCAAAGTAGCGTGGCGGTAGCAGGGCCCGATATGCCTGCTGAAGGGAACGGTCCCCACCCCAGGGTTAAAGCACCCGATAGCAAAATTTGCACAAGGCTGCTTGTGATGATGATACGGGAAAGTAAAGGTATCTCTCCTATTGCTCTAAGTAATGCTGAAAGCATGAAGAACAACCACCCTACAAATGCGCCGCCAAACAAGATTCTAGAATAAATGACTGAACCNTCCAGAACCTCCTCCGNAGCACCAAGCAGAGAAAATATAGGTCTGCAGAACGCCCCCAGCACCAAGGTATATAAGAGCGACATCNCCCCAATTATTATTAAACCGTGCCAGGCAGACTCTTCAGCTTTGAACCTATCCCCGCTACCGAGCGCCCTTGCAACGGAAGATGTAATGCCCCCTCCGATAGCTCCAGCAGCCATCATTTGCATTAGAGACTGGAATGGAAATACGACTGCTAGACTCGCAAGGGCTGTGGTACCTAGCTGACCAATGAACCTTGCATCCGCAAAAAAAATGCAAGTCATTGTTGTTACAGNCACCAAGTTTGGTATAGCTAGCCTACACAGCATACTGACGATAGGGGCATCTAACAGTAATTGCATTTGTGGAGAGTGGCTTGATTTCACGAGGAATACTAGTCCTTAAGTTAGTTTATTCAAGCACAAGTAAAAATACTAGGATATCTCACAGTCAACTANGTCTTACCCTGAACAGGAAGCGTTCGTGTAATTTTCTGTTGAATTNTGTTGAATATGGAGAATGNTCGCTTCCTGCACAATACTCACACGGTACGCGCGGCGAGCTGGCCTAGTTCTTATAATGCAAACATGAAGTCATTTAAGTNGAAAGGCATACCTGTAAACATTCCTAATTCCAGATCGGAATGGATTTTGTTGGTGATACTTCCGCTGTCCGCTGTCGTGGGGATAAACCTTTTAGTGCTTATCCTCAGGCTNACCAGATAGANCCTTTTACTAGNTCGNTCAAGCGGCACACTGAAGGACTTCAACGGAAATTCTTTAAACTATCTCCTCGTTGCCAATGCTTGTGACGCATTCACCAACTCACGCAGCGTTCTCGTTGGCTNGCATTCTAGGTTGCTAATGCCCTGGGNTGCATACTCANGCTCAGTCATATGCTCCNACCCATTCACAGCGATCTGAACTAGAATTATGGGGTGGAATTGAAAGATAACGCTTTCTACGAATACCTAACTTTTTCCGGCCTGGAATTTAGTCGAGGTCTCATCAATTCAAGCACTTTTGAAAGGTGCGAATTTGTGGATTGCGATTTTAATGAATCACAATTTAACGATTGTAAATTCCTGGAATGTGTGTTCAAGAATTCCAACCTGGGTTTAGTAAAATTAACGCAGACAAGATTCATCGAAACGAGGTTTGAACTTTGTAAGATTATTGGAGTGAACTGGACACTNCTTAACTGGACGGGTATTACGATGTCAGCTCCGATTGAATTTGANTCGTNCGATATCAGTTTTTCAGCTTTTAACTCATTAAAACTCCCCGGCTTAATGATAAGAAACTGCAAGGCACACGATGTCGGTTTCGAATCTTGTGACTTNACTGGGGNAAATTTTGTTAAAACCGACTTGACTAACACACGGTTTAGTTCATCGAAGCTCAATAACTGTGATTTTAGAGAGGCGAGTAACTTCAGCATAAANCCCACTGAAAACTCTATCGTGGGAGCTAATTTCAGTTTCCCTGAAGTTCTCAATCTGCTTAGCTCATTTAGGATAAAGATGGACGGGTTCTAAATGCCCCAGTTGTGCGTACTTTTATCTTTTATGCTTCGGCAATAGTAATAATGCTAAAAACATTCAACGTATTCATTAAAGTTTTGTAAGGTCATCTTGATACTTAAGAGCGGCGCCGAGAACGNGATTTGGTCGTACCNATCTCTGNTATCTGATACCGTGAGANAATGAAATGCCCTAAATGTGGAANNGAAATCCTCAACAAACAATGCCTAGAATGCACAGTGTTGNAGCCAGCTCCTNGCCCACCTGTTAATGTGTTTATTGATCGGGNAGAAGAAATAATTCCAGCTTCTACCGTGCAGGGTGGAACCTTAATTGCATATTCTCTTATAGCTATCATCGGAATAGTTCCCGGCATGGTATTGGCGGCGTTCCTTGTCTATGCGGAACATGATGCATGGGCTGGAATGNCGCTTATAGCACTGCCAACAATCGGGATAATGATGTTTAAGTTGTTAAGAAGGTTTGCATTCATAGTTTTCCCAGTTACTGTTTCTGTAATTACATATGCGGTATTTGAAAGCGTCTAAGATAAAGTGAATTAATCCCAGTTAATTCNCTNTATCTCCCCTATCTAGGAGGATACTTAAGCTAGGNCATTGAGTGAANGTAAGGCCTGTTTTGTCAGTTCCGGATATTACTTACACTTTCAGCGCAGCGAGCTTGGACGATTTGTGCAATGCGTGTACGGGGTAAAGGTGATTTTCAATGAGCGACCTCTTTAAGGGTGAGGGTCCATGGCAAGGACTGTTCGCAGTTATTGGAATGCTTTTGGGGCCACTCCTCGGTGCCATCATTTCTTCCAATGCTAACGGACTTACCAGATTGGTACTTATTGGGGGAGGGCTGGTAACTGGAGCATATCTCGGCCATCTCCTTGGCCGCGCCTTAGATAAATATAGGGCGCTGAAAGAGGAGGAGAGAATACAACTCNCCCAATGGGAATGGGAAAAAGAGATGAAGCGTAGGGGGGAGGATTAGAATTTANGGAGAGGGTATCTGCGCCACTCACATTCCTAANTTTTAGTCATGTGAGGACTGTAAGATNCCCCCGTGTCGCGGCGGCCTTCACTGCAATATTATACGTTCTAAANCACTGAGCTAANCGCCCAAATAACTGACCGCATCTGGGGCAAACTCACCTGATTACGAAACATCCTTTANGTATCCATTAAGGCTNGTCTCAACCGCATTGATGCGNAATGGGTTAGCGAATTACTGGAATAAGCTAACTTCCAACGATAATGTTGGATACTTCGTATATCNNGGGTTCACCTGGGTTATATCCAAGCTCTATTTTAATGAGAATACCCCCCGATATCGTTGAATAGCCAGATTNGGGTATTCNTTGCCCCGCCCGTACGTCAGGGTAAGCACTATGACTCGTACCNGTTTTGCTAAAANGCATGCAATTGACAACGAATTATCGATTGTNTAAGGTCCGAACACGAGNTGTNCTAAGNATTGCTGTTCCTAACTATAAAGGGCTGATTAGTGCGATTGTGCTTGTCTACTCTTCGGCGGTTTTTAAGGAGGATTCATTTATGCGGTACCTGATTAAGAATACTTGGATATGCGAACGAGGAAAATCGCCTGAAGCAATGGGAGGATTCAAAGCTGTTGCCGGAAGTTACCGAGACCTTAACATGCCCTGCCGTTTGTACGCTGATATTTCGGGAACGATGGATACTGTTGTTATGGAGATTGAAGTAGATAGTCTAGATGGTTATTTCACGACGCAACGGAAATTCTATGCAGAGATGGATGACCCTACGAAGNATTTGATTGGGTCCATAAATAGCAACACGGATTCTGGGAGTCGGGTGATTTACGAAATTATAGAATTCTAGAATTCACCTTTAGGATAGTGACCATTTTAGAATCCACCACNGAGAGANCATACAGCCCCACACACCTTTGAAATAGCTAGNNCNACGNNTGTTTNTGTCTAAGAAACATTCTGATATGGTCCGACCCCACGCGAGAGCCGAAAGAAATCAACAATCTACAGTTGGAGGTAACTCAAATGCCGTATTTCGTTAACACATGGAGGTCGCCTAAACCTGGTCACTTCATGGAAGTGGCAAAGGCTACTCAGGAAGCGCTGCAAGGAACC
>NZSI01000001.1 GCA_002696685.1 Chloroflexota bacterium
CAGACTATATGAAGTTAAAGTAGCTCCTGAAGAGGGGCTTGTTTAAAGTCTTATATGCCCTACGTCAGAAACGAGGGAGCCGAAATCCACTACCATTTCGAGCAAGAGATATCTGGCTCCTCACTTGAAACCCATCGTCCCGTCATGATCCTTTCACACGGTTTTATGATGGATACCACATGCTGGTACAAGCACGGTTATGTGCAAAAGCTCAAGAGAATCTTTGACCTGTTGATTATTGATGCCCGAGGCCACGGTCTAAGCGGCAAACCGCATAACCCAACTGACTATGAGGATAAAACAATGGCCAGAGATGTGTTAGTTGTAATGGATGATGCAGGTGTGAACACTGCTTCTTTTTTCGGATTTTCGATGGGTGGAAGAACAGGTCTTGAACTCGCATATATAGCGCCAGCCCGATTTAATTTTTTTGTGATCGCGTCCGCAACGCCAGGGTCAAGAACAGAGGTAGGCAAAAAATCGGACGTTCGCCGAATAACGTCATTTTCCAAAGGAAGAGAGGCCGTCGCTTCCTTCATGGATCGAATAGGTCCGGAAATGGACCCTTACCGAAAAGAGGCTATTGAGGGGGATTTAAACGCTTATCTCGCTAAAACGAGGGCAAACATGGAAAGACTAGACATCACTCCTCTACTTAAAGATTTAAATGTCCCATGCTTGATGTATGCTGGAGGATCTGACCCACTTTCCCATGACTCTGCTAAAGCTGCCTCAGAGACTATCCCCACTGCAGAATTTCACACTATTGCTGGTCTTAAGCATATGTACACTTTTGGTAGAACCGACCTAGTTTTTCCGATCGTGAGCGAGTTCCTTGAACGAAATCTCGACAAACGAAAATTAAAAATCCCAGAAGAAGAAACGCATTAGGATAATCGGCAAATTTGAAAAGGAAAGGGGGAAACAGTCTCAGACCATTTTTCCATATAATCTGGTCTATTCTGGAAACGGGTCAGCAAAGAAGCACCTATAAATCCGCATGATTTCTATCTTGTGATAACTCAAGAATAATCACAAAATATTTCATCCACAGTGACGGGACCCTAGGGACAAATCTTATTGCAAGGTGAATTTGTCCAACCCGAGGATTTCTACTCTCCCGGGGTTGCTAATAATCTTCGGCTAAGAATATCGGACCTTCTTCGATGCTCCTCTTCACTTAGACTCCCCTCTTCAAGCAAATAATCTAATTCCGAAAGCATATCTTCTAGAACTTGCCTTTCATCTGAACCTGGAAACCAACCCCTACTATCAGCGAGTGGCCGCCGTCTTATCTGAATCATTTTCCAGCTGCCATACAATCCACCAAGGAGCAAAAGTATGGCGAGGGAAACGGGACCCACGAACTCGTATCTCATAGAGTTGTACCCTTGGGACAATGACTGCCTAAAGCTAGGTGCAGGAAGATCAATAAGCTTGAAAATCGTTTTCAATTCGCGCTGTATGCCCTGGGCTTCCTGAATCCTGTAATCAATGCCTCCTATTTCAACAGATTGATAATCCACGCCAAGATTGGTCTGAAAATCTACCAGGCCTTCTTGTACGACAACTCTCAAAGATTCAGTCCCATACCTCCATGTTTTTTCATATTCAAAAGAGGAGTTTTCATAGGGAACACTATAGACATACATCACTTCATGTTTTCCTGGAGGAACCGATGCTATTAGGGCAAATCCTCTATCAACCTGTATCCAGTCAGCTCCCGGGAGATTTGTATCTACTATTAATTGATCCGAACCTTCAGGAAGGCCGAATCTGAGCAGATCCATTGGTCCTTCCCCTGGAACATAGGTCGTTTCAGACTCGTTGTTCAACGTAATCATTTCCATAATAGACAGCCTTCGAGTTGAAGGATCAATACTTGTAAACAGGACTGAGGCATTGAAACCGCCAACTACATCATCAGAATCTACTGCATCAAAAACCTCAATCTCAACAAGAGATTCATTTGAAGGATTTACGTTCAGGGTGTAGGTAGCTCCCTGATGCATAACTGACACTCCATATAAGGTATCCTCTCCAACTTCAATGGAGGGAAATTCAAAAGAACCATCTGCCTCAGTAAATGTGTGAAGCATCCCGGCACCTCTTTCCAAGTGCTCTGTATGCAATGCAACCGACAATCCAGCCGGACTCACTCCATCAGGTGTACTATTTTTGACTATTCCACTGAGTTGATAAGTGTCTGGTTCAAAAGCGAGCAAAGAAGATTCTGAGCCTGTAAGACACGCAAATATAACCACTCCCAGAATAATTAAATTCCTCACTCGGCACCACCAGATTGAATCCTCGTCCTGGCAATCTCATCATTAACTCTTTCCATCAGAGATATTTCTTCTGCTTTGGACAGGTCCATTGCTTTAAGTACCAAAGCCGCCTCATACATATGAACCTCGCGCAACCACCCGTAACCCTCTTCATCTAAATTGCCCAGAGACCTTTCAAGCTCCGCGCTTTGCAAACCATCTAGAGCAGATTCCCAGCGTCGCTCCAAATCCGCATTGAGAGAAGATTCATCCTCAGGAAATGGAGACTGAGACGCTATTTTGCTTAGCAATGGATATAAAACCACCACAGCAGGAATAATACAAATTATTATTGAAACAAAAACTAGCACAACGAGTAATTAATCCTTTGTCCTTAACATAGCAGACCGATTCTGATCCGCATTAGAAACGGTGAATCGAGTCAATCCCAATTGAATATTTTTTGCCCTTCTTCGGGGTATCAAAGCAACAAGGGTCCCAAACACTAAAATCGGGCATGAAGCCCACATCCACCAAACCATGGGGTTTATGAGAGCTCGAAAAACCGCCTGACCATTTTCGTTAAATTCAGACGGCACAAGATAGAAATCTTCCATTGGAGAACTATTTATTGCTCCTCTAGTAGCAGCAATGCGAAATTCGGGATAAAAAGCCCTGTATGGATACATATATCCCAAATACTTATTACCTGCCCAAACCTCAAACTCAGCAGTCTCTTCAAGCCTGTCGGTAAAAGATTCCTCATTTACACCAATATATGTAAAGGTGTATTTCCCTAAAGTTTCGGTATCTCCTGGCTTCATTACCACGTCTCGTTGAACTGAGTAGAATGAAGAAGCCGTTATTCCCACACCTAGCATTATGATGGCAAGATGTACTATGTATCCGCCATAACGAGGGCGATTCGCATTAAGCAAATTCAGAAAAGCCTTGGGCCACCATTCCCCCCGCTTGTGGCGTGACAGTGTCCCTCTTACCCACTCTTGCATGACTCCTGACACCGCTACACCGCAAATAGCAAAAGAAGCCACTGCCCATGGCCGAGTTATCCCCAACAATAGAGCAACTCCGGCTATCCCCAGTGCCAGTGCTGCAGGGATCATTAACATTCGGGCGAGCGATCTCACAGTAGCTCTACGCCAAGGCAACAACGGCGCCACACCCATCAGAAAAATCAATAAAAGCATAAGAGGCCCATTTACCTTGTTAAAAAAAGGCTGACCTACGGTCATGGTCGTCTCATCCACGGCCTCTGAGAATATAGGGAAAACCGTTCCCCATAAGGTTACAAAGGCAATCAGTAGAAATAATGCGTTTTGGGCTAAAAAAGCGGCCTCTCGAGAAATCAAAGATTCTAGGCGCCCCCTACTTTTAAGGGTATCGTACCTGACGACAAAAATGACCAGAGAGACAAATAGAGTCAACCCCATCACAGCCAAGAATATCCAACCCATTGTTGATTCGGCAAACGAATGCACTGAAGGAACCGGTCCTCCTCTGTTGATAAACATACCTAATTGAGCCATTGTAAAACTGGTGATCACAAGAACCATGTTCCACATTCGAAACATCCCTCTCCTTTTTTGCACCATGATGGAGTGTACAAAGGCGGTCATAGCCAACCAAGGCATAAGAGCGGAGTTCTCTACTGGATCCCATGCCCAGTATCCACCCCATCCCAAGATGGTATAAGCCCACCATGATCCCAGAAGTAACCCAACCGTAAGAATCAACCAGGAAACCATTCCCCACAGACGGCCCTGATCAACCCATTCATCCCTTCCACCTCTCCCGGCCAGTAAGGCCCCAACTGCGACAGAATAGGGTAATGCTACTGATATCAAGCCCAACATCTGAAACGGTGGATGGATGAACATCCCAAAATGTATGAGCAGCGGATTTATACCCTGACCGTCGGACGGTGTTACGGGTAATTTCTCAAGGGGATTTGCCAGAAATAATATAACTGCGAGAAAAAAGAGAAGTACCATCGACATTACGCCAAGAGCATACGGAGCAGTATATGGAAGCTTCTTAGTTATTACTTTTAGGCAAATGGAGGCCATTATTGAAAATGCCACTGCAATATAGAGCAGCGATCCTGCATTTCCTGAATAGAATGCGACCCACGCATATATACGTGGCATAGCCCGATTGCTGTTTTCTGCCACATATGCTACTGAAAAATCATTATTTACAAATGCATAAATAAGCGCGGCGGTGGCAATCAGTAAAAGAGGAACCACCGAGTAGAATCCCCAACGTGCACTAGCAACTAAGTCACGACCGTTTAGAATACCTCCGGCGAATCCAACAACAGTCACATAAACTGCTAAGATAAAAGCTGCAACAATTGATATTTGTCCGATCTCTACCATTTAGGTCTCTCGTCCTGGGGGGTCATCTCCGAAAATCTCCTTTTCCTCGAGTAATTTGAAGTACCTTTCTCTGTCGGAATATGAGAGGGTGTCATCTGGCACGTTTTCTCTTCTCCTCCTTTTCATCACAATTAGCGCAATAGCAACTGCACAGATCGCGATTAGTAACCCAACCGGGGGAACTATCCATGCAACCAATCCGATCCCGGAGGTGGACGGTTCCAACAAGACAACTGGGCCATAACGCTCGACAAAATATTCACGTATTTGAGAATCCGTTTTCCCTCCGTCAATTTGCTCCCTTACTATGCGTCGCATATGACCGGCTAATTCATTCTGGGATTGGTCAATCGATTCCCCAGGACAAACCGGACACATTATGGATTTATTGAGTGAATTTGTACGTGAATCTAACTCCGAAATTTCAGCTGGTGCTTTACACGACACCGCCAGTTGAATCAACACTAACGAGATTAACAAAATAGCCAGCACATAGCTTCGAGAAACAGCGATTTTAATAATGCTCATCTACCGTTCCAAAAACTACTTCTAAATAAGTCTCGCACCAGTTCATTATTTCTATAAATTCCAGAGTCGAATACTTATTATCGCGCGCTTGCAAGAGTAAGTTCGACCATATCGAGTGATCCATCCCTATAAAACGTCACGACAACTTCAGATCCCGGAGGATGGTTAATTAGGTATTTTGAAAGATCCCCCGAGTTAGAAATATTCACTTCATCCAGTTTGATAATGACATCCTCCACCTCGAGTCCTGATAAATCGGCGGGATATCCCGATACGATTCCGGCTATTATTACTCCTTCGGCCACGGGAAGATTTATTTTATCCCTTATAGAATCTGTAACATCAAAAGGTGATATCCCAATAAAACCCCTGTTTACCACACCAAATTCAATTAACTGAGCTACTATCGTTTTAGCATCATCAATGTTTATAGCAAAACCGATACCATTGCTACCATTTATGATTGCAGTGTTAATCCCTATTACTTCCCCCTGCATATTCACCAAGGGGCCTCCACTATTTCCAGGATTGATGGAAGCATCTGTTTGAATTAGATCAACCATAGAACTCTGGCTATTTACCGCTATGGTGCGATTAACCGCACTAACGACACCTTTACTAACAGTGGGACCTCCTTTCAATCCGAGGGCATGTCCGACAGCTATGACATTCTCTCCTACTTCAATTTTTGACGAATTACCTAACCTAGCCGGAACTAATTGTGCCGCATCAATCTGTATAACTGCTAAATCTGTTACTGGGTCAGAGCCAACAAGAGAGGCTGAATATGACCGTCCATCCCCTAATGTTGCGGTCACCGACTGTGCACTACTAATTACGTGATTATTGGTCAAAATCCGTCCTTCCGAATCAAGCACTAGTCCCGAACCAACACCTGTGCGCGGAACAGGCTGGTTGAAAATATCCATACTCACAGAGCCGCTAGCAATATGAACCACGGAAGGTTTAAGTAGCTTGACCACTTCCACCGTGGATAAACTTTCTTCTTTAGGCACGATAGGAATAGTTGATGTCAAAGGGACCAAGGTAGGAAAAGGAACGGCAGTCTGAGAGGAAACAGGAGGCTTCGATTGTGTCGAAACCTCCACAGGACTGTCCAACTCTTCCCCGCTTTTACAACCCAGGCACATGAACACTATTAAAACACACAGAATAAGCGTGTAGGCGGCAGTCCGTTTTATGGTAAAACCGATGGGCATAATAATATTTTACCAATACCCAGGTGTAATCAACGAATTAAACAAGAAAAGATCCCAACTAAAACCTATACTTGAATGCCAAAGAGTTTCCCAACAACAACCAACCCACTACCAGATTTTAGTTGAACACGTAGTTCTAGCGAACAACAATAAAGTCTATTAAGAACCATCCATAAGAAGTAGTGGATTTTGAGCAGCTTCATCAGGCCAGAAAAATCCAAACCCTGCTCTGATAGCATACTTTCGGTCTAGATCATCCCTGTCCCCAACATGGTAAAACTCATCGACATCAAATTTACTTTTCAGGTCGGGTAGCATGTGTTTATAGCAAACAAAGTCATATTCAATACCATGCTCTTCCCATATAGACCGCTGAGTGCTCATTGGCCTATCAGAGCAACTGCCAGTCACTATACCCTTAGCCCGAGCATTTCTGACCATGTTCATTGTTACGGCACCGGGCGGGTCACCCACCTCCAAGGTACCATCTATGTCGAAACTTATTAATATGGACAATCGAGTCCTTTCACACAAATGAAAATTGAAAAGATCCTATCTTAATCTGGTGTGGCGCTCCAGACGGTATAGTTGCCCCCAAGAGGCATCGGTCCACCTGATACCCCAATTTCGGGATCAACGCCTGTAATTTGGCGTCCTCCTGCTCGACCCTGGATCTGTTGAATGGAGTCCGTATGCATCCAAAACCGACTCCTACCACTACCTATATTTCCCCCACTGGGAGAGACGGGGTTCGGCCCTTCGATGCTGATGTCTGTCTGATAAAAGTCCAGAGCATCACCGAAACCAATACCTCGATAACCCAGACCCTCAATATGGAATTGGTGAAACTCAGTGAATCCATCGTACATATTTTCAAAAGATAAATCTGCGGCAGTTATTCCAGCGCCTTCATAAATTTTCTTTGCCGTTAGGGCGCATTCAGACTCTACCTCATCCAGAGTAGGGGTCAGGCCTCTTGGAACAGCATTACTGTCAGCATGATTGAGAATATAAACAGGTTTTTGTTTCATATCCTTGGCCCTCTCTGCCGTAGTAAACAGATAGGCAGCCGCGCACATAATAGGTATATCATTATCAAAAAGGTTAGCCGGTTTGGCTATCCACCGGGCGAGCTGGTAGTCCTCAGGAGTCAGTTCCTCTGGTCGATGCTGCGCCCAGTAACCTTCTGGAAACATTAGTCCATTCCGACGGGAATTAATGATAAACGGAGTCATCATTTCGTGGTCTTTACCATATTTACGGCAGTATTCCGCGAACTGAAGAGCCGTTCCATAGCAGGCAGGTGCACCCCACAAGCTGCGAATTGCACTAGTCCCATCGATCGCATCCTGCGCGTTTGCTCCGCCCTGATAATAACGACCTTCAAGATTATGCCAAGCCTTCAATACAAGCACGGTATGGGCCAGCCCATCTCCAATCACTTGGGCAGCAACGTTTAAAGCATTAGACATACAGACAGGAGCATAGACTGAATACTTTATGTTAGTCAGCTCTGGCATATTCTTTAACAACCACTCATGGCTTAGCTTAGCTATTCCATCAAGAGGGTCACTCGTCTGGACAAATGCCTCTATAGCTTCTCTTGGAAGAGGCTTATCGTCGGGCCAAAACGCTCCAGTTGTTGTAACGGGAACTATCACTAGACCATCAACTTGATCAGGTGCTACCCCAGCATCTGCAATCGCCTGCCTGAGGGCGATGATGCTCCAGGCTCCTACAGACGTCTCTGGGCTTTCATCCCAGCGACGTTCGGTGGGAGAATGACCAACTCCTACAGCAGCCACTTTGCCTCTGTGTTCCCAAACTCCCATACCCTCACTGCTTCTATACATGGAAGATGGAGCGTATTCTGTTGCCATGTTAATCCTCCGGTTTATTTAGATGCTCGTGAGCTACTCATCGAACAAGTTTTTTAAACTACTTTCCATTCCGGCACTTTCTGACCATTCGCGGTATCCTCAAAGACTACCTCAACATCAGCCCCCACGGGCACATCATCAACCGGTGTTCCAGGTAGGTGCGAATACATCTGAATACCTGGATCCTCATCAAGCATAACGACCGCCACGTTGAAGGGTTGATCATCCTGAAGTAGCCTAATGGGGCAGTCGTGAACCACACCATAGTTGTATAAACGACCTTTTCCACTCACCTCCTCCCACGTGAGATCACCAGCGGAGCCACATTGTCCGCATTCTTGAGCAGGTGGATGCTGAAATCGATCACATTTGCTGCATTTCTGAATAACGAGCTTGGAATCGTTTGCCGCTTCCCAGAAGGGCGCTGTAAGCTGATCTGGAATTACACCTTGTTTCACAAAACGCCTCCTATAACTTTTATCTACAGCGGCATGTTAACACCATTTCCTGAAGTTTCTACAATAGGTGATCCATTACATAGAATCCAAGATAAATTATTCTGATTCAGTGACCAAAATCTGCGAACGGCCATCTAATTTTCAATCCTCAGATTCGGCTATTGAGATAGGTTTTTCATGCAACGCCCTTCCTCGAGTTTATAAAATCTTGATGAAGGGAGGACGAACCAGCGATGATCCCATCGGAATACAGCTTCGCCCTGTATCCGTTACGATCCGTCGCCACTCCTCCAGCCTCTTGAATCAACAGTAATCCCGCTGCTTGATCATAAGGTTGCAAGGAATAATGGACGTAAATATCCAATCTTCCTGACGCTGCATAAGAGATGCCTAGAGCCGAAGACCCCATCATTCTCACAGAGCTTAACCTAGGCCACAATTTCTTCAGCATCTGCAAAGTTTTTTCAGTACCATTGTCGTGATCGTAAGCAACATCAGTTCCAATAATGGCCCCATCTAGAGAATCTCTAGATGACACCTTAATTTGTTCCTCTCCCAAGAAGGCTCCTTGACCCAATGCAGCGTGAAACATTTCTCCTCTTAGCGGATCGTAATTGACACCTGTTAAGACTTCGCCGTCCTTCGCAAGGGCAATCACTATTGAAAAATAAGGTATGCCCATCGCGTAATTTCTTGTGCCATCAATAGGATCTACTACCCAAACAAAACCAGTTTCCACTTGATCGCCCTTGAGTTCCTCACCATAAAAACCATGAGCAGGAAAATGCTTTGCCAACTCACTCTTTATAAGAATTTCGGCAGCCTTATCTACATTCGTCACAATATCATTTTCACCCTTGTCCGAGATTTCTTTAAGTTTGGGCCACCATTCAAGAAGAAGTTCGGCAGCAGAGTTTGCCACTTCACGGGCAACAGTCCATGCGTCTTTACCCGACAAGGGTGATATAGGATTTATCGAAGTTTCTTGAGACATAAAACCCAACCATTTAAAATTTGTTTTTAATCATAACTATAAGTCTTCAAAACGCTCAAAGAATATTCAATATTTAAATTACGAGCGACAATTCCAGACATTCTTTTTTACAAATTAATGAAACTTATTGCACTCAAATGAACTAGATTTCTTAAGTCCTGCAGATTTTAGGAACAAACCTATTAAAAATACCTTCTGAAACAAATGAACTATTTTTCATGAACTGGAAATTCTGCCTTTAATGACTTGAAAAATATTGCTACCAAAATTCACGTCTTCCCACCTTGCGAAGGTATAAATATCAGGTGTACAAAATTACTACATCTTCAGAGATGAAGATTTGAGCGCCGAGAAAGACTCACATTTTTGAGAATTTCTAAGTGCGGAGAGGTCGGAAAGGCAACCTGCCGACAGCCTCTCTAATGGATTTTCGTTTTGGACACGCTGCAAGAGAGCCGGTCGGAAAGCCGGGTAGACTGGAAAAATAGAACCCGCTGCAGTTCCAGTGGCAGCCGGTGAAGGATAAGGATCTAACAAAATATTAACTCTTTCGACAAGGCATTCATAGCCGCTTCTATCCATAGGATGGATGAATATAACCGAAAGTAAGGTTCCAATCCGTTTACCATAGCGTTTTGAGAGTACGCCTCGTCTGAACGCCATGCTGCAGGTCCAACGATAGAAACCAGCTCTGCTCTTTGAAAAAAGGAGCATATAAACCTTTAGGTTGCTTTGTGCCAAAAATAATGGCGCGGCCTGCAAAAATGCAGACGATAATATGGAAATTAATGGCTTCTGGAGATCCCCAGCAGGCCGCAAAGGTATGGAGTGCGATTCTCGGCATTGTTGAGATGACCATACCTCGGTCAAGCTATAAAACATGGTTAGGAAAAACTAACGCTCTGTCATGGGCGGGAGACGAACTACTGATTTCAGTTCCTGATGCGTTTACTGCGCAGTATATCCAGGAGCGTCTAATGGTCGTCCTTGATACAGCCCTTAGGGATGTTGCAGGTGATGGATTTAGCATCACTCTAACCGTGGAGGGTGAAAAAGATGCCATTTTATTACCTGAAGAAATATCAAAGCATGTAGAACCAACTTCCTTAGACACCGAACTAATGGAACAAGAAAATAACAAGTCTGCCACGGTCCTTCAGAAATTTAACCCCAACTATACTTTTGGCAACTTTATAGTTGGGGATTCAAACGAGCTCGCATTTGCTGGAGCCAAAGCAGTTTCAGAATCTCCCGGTCTGCACTTTAACCCACTAGTTCTATATTCTGAAGTTGGCCTAGGGAAAACGCATCTTCTCCATGCGATTGCCCATGAAGGATCAAGTAGGGGTCTTATTTGCGTTTATACAACCTGTGAGGATTTCACTAACCAATACGTCCTTGCCATTCGAAATGGTACTACGGAGTCATTCAGGAAAAAATACCGTTCTGCAGATATCCTCCTCATCGACGACATTCAATTCTTAATCGGAAAGGAACAAACTCAGGAGGGCTTTTTTCATACGTTTAATGCTCTACATATGTCGGGAAAGCAACTGGTGATCAGCAGTGACAGGCCAGTGACTGACCTAACGGTCCTTGAACCCAGAATAACCTCTCGACTTGCCGGTGGTTTGGTTACTGATATACAAACACCTACCTTGGAGACCAGGTTAGCAATATTGCGTTCAAAATCCTCAACCTTCGATTGTAAAATTCCGGATGAAGTTATCGAGTATCTTGCACAACGAGTTCAGTCAAACATTCGAGAACTAGAAGGTAGTCTCAATAAAATTGTGGCATTGTCACAATTTAGGGGCAATCAAATCTCATTGGAGACTGTGAAAATAGCGATGGTTGACCTCAGAGGCTCTTCACATCCAAAAATGGTTAATGATGAAGCCATTTTGACGGCGGTATCCAACCACTTTGGAATCCCAAAGGATCATCTCAAAGGAAAAGGACGACGTAAAACCACCGTGCAAGGTCGACAAGTCGCGATCTATTTACTTCGCCAGGAGACAGATTTAAGTCTATCTGCAATTGGGAAAATACTGGGCGGTAGGGATCATTCCACGGTTCTACACGGTTATGATCGAGTTGCCTCCCGCATAGAACTGGACGACACCCTCAGAGACGATGTTTTAAGAATCAGAACTAATCTTATGAAAACCACATGAACCTTCTTCTAGTCCGACACGGCGAAACCCAGGCTAACCTTGCGAATCGATGGTCAGGATCCAAGGATCTCGACATTACCAATTTAACGGACAGCGGACGTGAACAAGCTATCAAACTCGGTAGGTGGTTCAAGGAACGCAGGTTCACACCAACTCACGTATATTGCAGTCCCCAACAAAGGGCCCAAGACACTTGTGAACTAGCGGGAGGACACTGGGGGCTCCATACAACCACAGATGAGGACCTGCGTGAGACAGGAGCCGGTATATTTGAAGGGTTGTCATGGGAGGAAATTGAAAGCCAACACCCTACTGAAGCAGACCTTTTCCGAGAATCTCGAGACTGGGCTCATATAGAAGGCGCTGAACAGGAACAAAACCGGAGAGACAGAGGAGCAAGAGTTCTAAAACAAGCAATAGCAAATCATACCAACCAAGACACCGTCGTTATGTTTGCTCATGCAGGAATAATTCAGCAAATAATATGTGCTCTTCTGGAGTCTCCGAGACTCTGGGGACTAGCGGCTAAGAATACAGCGTTGTACGAATTTTCTATCGATGTCGATAGCTGGTACGAGACATCAAGGACATTGTTTAACCCCACGGCCTGGCGCATAGTCAGGTTCAATGAACAACCCCACTTATGAACTAAGGTCATGTGGCATATAGAGGTGGGTTGAGTCAGCAAATCTTCGAATCTCAAATGACCTTGCACCTTGCCTCATACCTCCAATAGGATCAACTGTATCCCAGGCATTCGGGTCAATCCTAAAATCAAATACCGAAGTATTAGGGATCCGCAAAGACCACACACGGCTGGTTCCCATGATAACTGCGATTATGAACATCATCGTTCCACTGTGAGTAAATACAGCCATTTCATCATCATGATTATGACCTTTTATAAAAAAATCCACTGCCGTTTTTGCCCTCTTACGAAGCTCATAACGAGACTCCGACTCAGGAACGGTATTGAAAGTTTTCGTTCTTTCAAAAGTTGCCACTGCTTCAGGATACTCAACCCGAAGCTCATCCATGGTTTTCCCTTCAAAGACCCCGGCGCCCCCTTCCTTTAAATCATCGATTGTGAACACCTTTTTTTCGGGAAACGTGATCTCCGCTGTACGAAGCGCCCTTTTAAGTGGACTCGCATAAATTAGATCTGGGGCAAATTTTTCCGTGATAAATCTCTGTTTAAGTTTTTCTGCCTGAATTTCACCCTCCTGAGAGAGTTCGTAATCTAACTGACCCTGCCATCTCCCTTGGGCGTTAGCCACAGACTGACCATGTCGCACAATAACTATTCTCATTGCTTTAGTTAGTATCTCCTCAAATACAACTGCCAGAGTTATTTCTTCTCAACAACTTCCGGAACAATTGGCTTTCTAGACAAAAAGACACCGGACCCGATGGTGAGCAAGGCGGCCGCAGCCATAATAACTGTCGAGACCTGAAATGCTTTGCCCATCGAAATAGCATATGCAGACCTGAGACCGATGTCCTCCAGCGCTTCGGAATCCGACAAATCAGGTTCGTATCCGAGCGAACCCATTACCACCACTACTATAGCTGTTGGCAATGCTATCCCCACAACATGTGCGGCGTTTCTAGTAAGGTTTAGAAACGCCGACACAATCCCATATCTTGATCTTCCAGCACTTCCCATAATTGCACTAGTGTTCGGAGCCATGAACACGCTCATTCCAATTCCAGACAAGGCGGCCATCCCCGAGACGAACACAGGATTTGTGTCTATCGTGATCGTCGAGAATAAATACATAGAGATGGTGGAACAGACCATCCCGCACACAGCGGGGATAGTCGTCCCGGTTTTATCGGCGATCCAGCCGCTTAATGGGGCAAGTACCACCATGCAAGCAGAACTAGGAAGCAAGTACAAAGCAGCTACAGCGGTGTCCATTCTCAGTCCAGACACTAGGAAGAACGGCATAAGAAAAAAAACTCCACTCCCAGCTAGAAATGAGAGAAACCGGGCCGCTGAACCAACAGAAAATGCAATTGATTTGAACATATCCAAGGGAAGCATGGGAGTCTTAACTCTCCCTTCCCAGACCAGAAAGGCTAAAAATAAGATCACCGCTAAAATAAACCCACCGACTATCAATGGTGACGTCCAGCCAAAATCCTGCGCGAAGGAAACAGACAACATCACGGAAAGTAGTAAACCAGCGGAAAAAACGGTTCCTAGCCAGTCGAATTTTGATAAAAGCGTAAGATTCCTTTCCCCTCCGTCAGGGTCTTTACGAAGGACAACACCAGAAAAGACCCAACTAATCAAGCTAAACATTGATATGAAAAGAAATATAGCTCTCCAGCCCCACAAGCCCTCTATCAATCCCCCAAAAACTGGCCCTCCAACTGCTCCTATTCCCACAGCGGTCATATGCAATCCGAGAGCCTTCCCTCTGTCAGAATCAGAAAAAGCCCCAGCTGTCATCGCCATTCCATTGGCCTGTAGTGCAGAAGCCCCCACTCCCATTAAGATTTTCCCCGTTATTACCATTGCAAAAGTTGGGGAAAAAGCGGTGATTAAGGAAGCCAACGCAAATAGAAAGATTCCCCATAACCAAAGCCTCCGCGTTCCTAAAGTCGCTGCAATTGCACCTGCAGGCATAATCAAAGCGCTTACAACTAGCATGTAAGAAACGGTCAACCATTGTGCAGCAGGAATATCCGCACCAAAATGCTCTGATATTGTGGGGACAACAATAGCCGTAGCCGACATTTCCATAACGGAGATGAACGTCGCGGAGGCCACCGCGGCATAAGTCCACCAATGAAAAAATGAACTCCTAGTAATCGACTTAAAAGGCAGATTCAAAAAGTTCTGTATCCTTTCGTTGTAAAACTGTGAAAACTAGGGTATTAATCAGAAACAACCGAAATATTACCATCGTCGTCAGCGGCAAGAATACTGAGAAACTCATAGCCACGTCGGCGACATTCTTCACTTCCACCAGCGCCCCTATCGAGTATTGATAAAACCTGGACTACTTCACAGCCTTCTTTCTCAATTTCTTTAATGGCATGAAACAAACTTGCTCCCGACGTGCATGTATCGTCAACAACCGCTACCTTCATGCCCTCTCGAACAGGACCCTCAACTGATCTTCTTCCACCATATGATTTAGTCTCTTTCCTCACAATAAGAGCTGGTATTGGACTGCCTTCAACATGGGATATAGCTGCTATCGCAGCTACTATTGGATCAGCTCCCAGCGTTGGGCCCGCAATCGCCTCAGCCCCACAACTTAACAGTGTAGGAAGAAAACACCTTGCTGTGAGATAAGAACCCTCAGGGTCCAGAGTGAGAAGTCTTCCATCAAAATAATAGGAGCTTGTTCCACCGGCAGACAACTCAAACTCTCCGAACAGCAAGGCTCCTCGCTCTATGGCTACTTCAAGAAGCTTTGATTTAGGATCAAAAGAATCCTGCAAAGTTAGTTTCTCCAATTCATTAGACATCCAGAACTCTCAAAATTGTATCTCACTTACTTGTATGCTTCATTTATATAAATCTTGGTCCCTAATAAACTTCTTTACCGGTGGGTATAGCATGCCTACTGGGAGCCTTTCAGCTTCTGAAATTGCCAAAGTTTTCCTTATTTCGCTGGAAGATATATCGGGAGTATCAGCGACAACAACCTCAATTACACTAGCCACTCCTTCAAAAGAAAGAACCGACAATTTGGATTCGTCAAACCCCGGTCGAGTGATAGCCGCGACCCTAAACTCTGAAAGCAAGGTATCCGGGTCCTTCCAACGGGGCATCGATAAAATTGTGTCCATCCCAAGTATGACAACAATTTCGCTCTGGGGATTTTCGACAGCAAATAGTCGCGCGGTATCCAAGGTATAAGACGGTCCCTCACGTCGAGTTTCCGTCTCTGACAATTCAAATCTTGGGTTTCCATGATGCTCCAATGCAAGACGCAGCATCTCCACTCGATGCTCTGACGAAGAGATAACCGAATCCGCCATATCAGACTTCAAATAAGGGTCTCCTGCAGGTATAAACACTAACCTGCAAAAATCATAAGCTTTCAGTGCAGCCTCGGCCGCCGCAAAATGTCCGCTATGTGCAGGGTCAAAGGTTCCTCCAAATAAACCTATGAGCCCAGGACTCACCCCACGATCTCCCCAAGGACTCGATCAGCGACAGACAGTGTCAACTCTATGTCCTCTTCTGTTAGCGATTCAGAGATAAACCACATACCTCTACCAACAACACGTACTCCCTCTTTCATCATTCCATCGACAAATTTTTCGTAAAGCCTCGTATCTGAGTAAGAGAAATGGGTCCGGGCGTCTGTAATCCCTTTCCCACCTGTAAAGCTGACGGCAAACATTGGTCCAGGTCCCTGAACAGACATACCCACTTCATATTTCGTGTTCAAGTCTCTTAGCCCCATCATTAGCTTATGGCCAAGAATCGTGAGGGTTTCGATTGTATCTCCATCCCTTATTCGCTCTAGTGCCACTTTCCCAGCAGCCATAGACATCACATTGGCATTAGCGGTCCCCCCATGCATCACTTCCCCAGTCCCAATTAAATCCATGACGTCACGTCTACCACAAAGCATGGAAAGGGGATAGCCACCCGCCATAGCCTTTGCGAAAGTAGCCAAGTCAGGAAGAACCCCAAAATGCTCTTGAGCACCACCTTTACCCATACGGAAACCAGTGATTACTTCATCAAAAATTAATAAAGACCCGTTTTCAGACGTTATATCCCTTAAGTATTCCAAATATCCGGGACGAGGCATAATGCAGTTTGTATTACACATAACAGGCTCGGTGATTACTGCTGCTATATTATCTCCATTGATTTTGAACATCTTTTCAACAGCTTCAAAATCATTCCACGGGAGTACAGCAACGTCCGATAAGGCGTTTTCCGAAATTCCTAGTGAAAGGGGCTGCGGATTAACCTTCCCCGAGTGATCTGTGTCGAAAAACAGACTATCCGACCAGCCGTGATAGTGTCCTTCAAATCTAACAATCAGGTTTCTATTTGTGAACGCTCTGGCAACGCGAACTGCCGCCTGAACCACTTCAGTTCCAGAACTGGCGAACCGGACAATTTCTGCACAAGGGACTAACTCACAAGCTAGTTCGGCCACCTCAACCTCTAAAACATGTTGTCCTGCAAATAGTTGACCCTTTTTGGACGCTTCCGACACGGCATCTAACAGAAAGGAAGGGGAATGGCCAAAGATCATAGGGCCTTGACCCAAAACGTAATCAACATACTGATTCCCATCTACGTCTGTAATGTGAGAGCCCGATGCCGACTCATAATAAAGAGGGTGGGGACTCTCTGCCAAGCGTACGTTAGAACTTACTCCACCAGGCATAGACTGAAGAGCTCTTCTATACATTTCATTACTTTTTTCGTGTTTCATAAACACAAGGATACTGGATAAGCAGAATTTATTTCGGCAGACTTACAGGCTTGCTGATAAACTGCCTCTCAACTCTAATCAGGATGGTGCTGCATTGAAACCCAAAATAAGGCTAGCACTCGCAGGGCTTTATCACGAAACTAACACTTTTTCCTCCGTACCTGCAGATTACAATACTTTTTCAATCTTCAGAGGAGAAGAGATAGAGAAGGAGTATGGGAATTCACTAACCACCAATGCCGGATACCTCGCCATCTCATCATCTTATGACAACGTAGATATTGTACCTCTCATTTTTGCAATAACAGGTCCAATTGGCACCATAACCAAGGATGCATTCGATCAGATTGTTGGCGAACTGATTCAATATTTAGAAGATCAAGGACCGTGGGATGGAATACTTTTGTCGTTACATGGCGCAGCGGTATCAGAGGAATATTCTGACTGTGACGGAGAGATCGCTTACCGTGTTCGTTCACTCGTGGGTCCAGATGTTCCTGTAGGGCTTAGTGTGGATATGCATGCAAACATTTCCAAAAAAATGGTTGAGAACACTGACGTACTTACCGTTTACCGTACGAACCCCCACTTAGATGCCAAGGAACGTTCACAAGAGTGTGCAGATCTTATAGTCAAAACAATTAATGGGCAGATAGAACCGGTCATGTGGCTGGAGACACCCCCTATGGTGATAAACATTGTTAAACAATATACCGGGGATGAACCGATGAGATCCATAATGTCCAACCTTCTGGCAGTTCTTGAAAAACCGGGTGTGATCCATGCTAGTGTAGCTGAAGGCTATCCATACGCGGATGTTCCTGAAATGGGCATGGGGTTTCTTACAATTGTGGACTCTAAAGAAATAGGGAAAGATGAAGCTAACAAGACTGCAAGAGAAGGAGCCCAGTGGATGGCTACCAGGGCCTGGGCAAAACGGGACGATTTTAACAATGACATCCCAGACCCAGATCAGGCGCTTCTATTTGCAGATGCCCAACACAATCCTGGGGATGCCCCTATCGTCCTAATGGATGTAGGAGACAATATTGGTGCAGGCAGTAGTGCAGATTCTACTCACATTCTGGCAGAAGCCCAGAGATTAGGTATAGAAGGCTATTTACAGACTTTGTACGACCCTGCATCCGTTCAGGAGTGCATAGAAGCCGGTGTAGGATCTGATGTCTCACTCAAAGTAGGGGGGAAAACAGATCATCTGCACGGATCCCCTATATCAATTGAAGGAAAAGTACGAACCTTGTTCAATGGAAAATTTGAAGACCACCGACCCACACATGGCGGATTTCAATTTTATGATGGAGGCTTAACAGCCGTGGTAGACACAACTGACAGGCACACCATTGTCTTGACCTCTCTGAGGTGTGGAAATACAAGTCTTGAGCAGATGTACTCAGCCGGAGTAGACCCCACCAAATACAGAATGGTTGTGGCCAAAGGAGTGGTGTCTCCAAGGCCAGCCTACCAGCCTATTGCCAAGAAGATAATCTTGGTGAATACCCCAGGTGTTACAACATCGGACCTCGAATATTTCGAATATCGCCGGAGACGAGGAAGTTTATTTCCCTTCGATAGAACCGCAGACTACCTCCCAAGCAGACAGAACCAATGAGATACGATTACATAGTGGTCGGTGCAGGTTCAGCAGGAGCAATAGTGGCCTCCCGACTATCAGAAGACCCAACAGTATCAGTTCTTCTTTTGGAGGGAGGGCCAGATTACCCGGACTTCGACAACCTTCCTGACGATGTTAAGTACGGATATTCGACCGGTACAGACCTGGCCGTTGAAGATCGGCACGACTGGGGGTACACGGCCAGAGTCTCAGATAATTATGAAGCCACTTCTTTACCCGAAACAGAAGAAAATCTAGAAGACCGCATGTTACGGATGCCCCGGGGGAAAATTACGGGTGGGACGAGTTCAATTAACGGGCAAATTTTTCTAAGGGGTCTAACCCATGACTTCGAACTTTGGGAGAGCATGGGGATACAGGGTTGGGACTACGAAAGCGTCTTACCATACTTTCGAAAACTCGAAACTGACACGAACTTCGGTGGAGATTTTCACGGCAAGGAGGGGCCTATCGTTGCTCACAGATTTCCAGAAAGTGAATGGACTGCCCCTCAAAAGGGATTTGAGGCCGCATGCCGCTCTCTCGGCTATCCTTACACAGCAGACCTTAATCTCCCCGATGCAAACGGTGTAGGTCCTTTCCCCTGTAACAATCCCCGTGGAATCCGAATGAGTACGGCTCTAGGCTACCTTGCTCCTGCAAGACA
This sequence comes from Chloroflexota bacterium, assembly GCA_002696685.1. The sequence goes on from NZSI01000001.1 coordinate 19,650, forward strand.
TCGACTGAACCTCACGATAAAAGCAAACTGTAGGGTAGAGCGTTTCATACTGGACCGTTCCCGTATTTCCTCTGTCCAAGTGGAAAGCAACGGTGAATTATTCACCGCAGATAGTGAAATCTTTGTTCTGTCCGCAGGTTCGTTGGCAAATCCCCGAATACTGATGCACTCCGGCATAGGTCCTGCCGATCATCTCCAAGACCATGGCCTGACAACCCTGGTTAACCTTCCTGGAGTAGGGGATAACCTTCGTGATCATCCTCAGAACTTCGTTAACGCAACTGTAACCGATGTTGAGTCACTCGACACAACCGCCCCTAGATTGCAGGTGGGACTTCGTTTCACAGCCACCGACTCAGATATGCCTGATGACATGCTCATGTGGATGTGCTCCTATGCAACAGATGGAGACTACCGAGATTTAATTCCCTCGTTACAGCCGACGGAGATAGAAAAAAATATAACAGGAATCCAGATAACTATTTCCCTTTATCTGGCAACAAGTAAAGGTAGCGTCCGACTACGTTCTTCGAATCCATCTGATATGCCAAATATTACGCTTAATCTTCTCAAAACAGATACAGACGTCGACAGAATGGCAGACGGAGTCCGGATTGCAGCCTCAATCATGGATAACACAGAGCTTGCTGAAATAGTTCGCCAAAGGACGTCACCCACGGATGAAATATTATCATCTGACAGATCTCTCTATTCGTGGCTGAGGGCTAACACAACTACGGGCAACCATCTAACAAGTACATGTGCTATGGGTTCAGATTCAAATCCTATGACAGTCGTTGATAACAGGTGCAAAGTTCTGGGTGTAGATAACCTTTATATCGCTGATGCGTCAGTTATGCCAGAATGTGTGAGGGCAAACACCAACACGACTACAATGATGGTAGGCGAAAGAGTAGCAAATTTTCTTAGTTAACGAGGAAAAAAGGAGTTTTAGATGGCACAACGAACTGATGAAGACATCAAGGAAAAATTCGATAACTCCTTCACGCGCAAATTCGGCTTCCCGATGAGAAGGCCGGTTGACAAAATTATGGATGAACTAAGACCCACACACATTGAGTTTATCCAGCAATCGCCATTTTGTGTCATGGCTACATCCGACACCACGGGTCGATGTGACGCCTCACCAAAGGGAGGGTTACCGGGTTTTATAAAGGTTCTCAACACTCGCCAAATTCTAATTCCGGATGTTGCAGGAAACCGACTTTTCCAATCCTACCAAAACACTTCTGAAAATCCCCATATCGGTCTTATATTCTTTATTCCAGGGGTAAATGAAACCGTACGTGTGAATGGTTCCGTAGAAATTGTGTCTGAACAAGAATTAAAGCGACTCGAAATTGAGCTGGAAGTGCAAAACCCAGATGAAAAGGCGAAGGTACTACAGGGTATGCTCGTCACAATCGGTGAAGCATACGGGCACTGCCCCAGAGCCTTTACATTTGCTGACCTCTGGGACAAAGACCAAATTGACGCAAACTCAGGAACACCCAAAAAACTTAACGACTAAGAGAGCAATCTTACAAAGAACTTTCCAATAGATGCACTGTACTGGTTCTCGCCAGTACTGCTATCCTGTAGAACCATGTTATTAACAACTCGAAATAGTCATAAGTAATGACGGAGATTCGACTATGGTGCTAACTAAAGCGGACACCAAAATAGATCTAATGGCCCACCTTATGAGAAGAGCTGGTTTCGGTGCTTCTCGTGAAGAACTGGAAATGCGATCCCAAATCGGATACGAAAAAACTGTAGAGGAACTGCTCACCCCCTCTTCTCAAGATCCCGTCGATCGGTACCAGTTTCTCAGGTATTACCCCATGTGGTGGAAGCCTGGGACGATGGGAGGACTGGGACAGGCGGAATGGGTATGGACCATGATCAGTACCCCAGCTCCATTGCAGGAAAAAATGTGTCTTTTCTACCACAATATCTTTGCTACAGGAGTGGCCAAAGTCGACCATTACGACGAAATCCAAGACATGATCGACATGTTCCGTCAAAAAGGTCTAGGAAACTATAAAGAAATTCTTATGGAGGTGGCGAAAAGCCCCGCCATGATCTACTGGCTTGATAATAATGAGAATCACGCGGACTCTGTTAACGAAAACTGGGGTAGGGAACTTCTCGAATTATTCACCATGGGAGTCGGAAACTATACAGAGGCTGATGTGCGTGAATGTTCCAGGGCATTCACCGGCTGGACACTTGAACATAAATTACCTCGATTCCACATGGGCAGGTGGGACTGGGAATTTAAATTCATCCCTGAAGACCACGATTACACTGAGAAGGAATTCTTGGGCCACTCTGGAAACTTCGATGGAGAGGAAGTCATCGACATCATTCTCTCAAAGCCAGCCACTGCTCAGTTCATCGCGCGTCACCTATACAGCTTTTTTGTCGCAGACGAACCTCAGGTACCAGCATGGTCTGTTATATCTCCAAATGATCCGGAAGCAGTAAACTTTCTTGCTGACGCTTTGATCACCTCCGACTACCACATGGGTACCGTACTTAAGAAACTTTTTAAAAGCGAATTCTTTAAAGAACAGCGATTTTCCAGAGTCAAGAACCCAACAGAGGTGGTAATTAGCACCCTCAGACTAGTGGGAGGAACAGACAGACCTTCTCCAGAAACGTTGGACTGGACAGGACAGATTGCCTACATGGGTCAAGACCTTTTAAATCCCCCTAGCGTTGAAGGCTGGCATAACGGTATTGAATGGATAAACAGTGGAACCCTGATGAAGAGAACTAATTTCGTCTCAGAACTCATATCCGACACACTACGTCCGGGAGTGAGACAGATTATCGACCGTATAAAAATTGCCGGGACAAACCCAGCAGACATCGTAGACGCATGCTTAGATATCATGGGCCCCATGGAAGTTTCTGACCAAACTCGATCAGAACTGGTTGACCACTCTGAGAAAGAGGGAGAATTCAGTTGGAACACCACTGGGGAGGAAAGATTAATAGAACTTCTCCAGCTGCTTGTCGCAACCCGTGAATATCAATTCGCTTAAACCTTATATACTTACAGGCCTTATAGGTTGAGTTTTGTAAAGTAACTCATTCAAGGAAGATATATATGACGGACTCCACCAAAGACCCGGTTATTGTTGTCCTGCAATTGAGCGGTGGCAATGACTATATGAATACCGTCGTTCCTCACTCCAATTCACAGTACAGAGACTATCGTCCGAACGTGAATATCGCTGAGCATGAAGTATTACGTCTTAATAACGAAATCGGATTTCATCCATCAATGACACCACTTGCAGAAATGTATCGGGAGGGAAACGTGGCGATTATCCACGGAGTTGGATATGAGAATTCTCCTCGTTCTCATTTTCGCTCGATGGATATATGGCACACATGCGAACCGGAAACCCTAGGCACCGAAGGATGGCTCGGTAGAGCTGTAAACCATATTGATCCAAACAAGGAAAATGTAGTCACAGCGGTCAGTATGGGACCTTCTCTTTTTCGAGCGTTGGTTGCCCCCGGCGTGCCAGTCGCAACAGTAGAGAATCTTGACAATTACGGTCTCTTAACAGATATATCACCCGAGGAGAAAAGGGACCGCGTTCTGGATCGGTACAAGCGAATATACTCCCCAATGATAGGTTCTGGACCAGTCATGGATTTCCTGGGACAGACAGGTCTTGACGCACTGAAGGGGGCGGACATATTAAATATCGCACCAGAAAAGTACTCCTCAACTGTAGAATACGGAGATAGCTCCATATCGAAAAAATTAAGAAGTATCGCCCAAATTCATCTCGCAGAACTTGGAACACGCGTTTTTTACTGTGACCTAGGCAGTTTTGACACGCACGCTGACCAACTTGCAACGCATGACAAGCTATGGACAGCAGCCTCAGGCGCAATTCGTGACTTCTTTGACGATCTCGAGGAGCACAACGCAGCGGACAACGTAACGATGTTTTTATTCTCGGAGTTTGGCCGTCGAGTCTATGATAACGGAGCAGGAACAGATCACGGTGCCGGAGGGGTCTGCCTAGCTATTGGAAAGCAAGTTAAGGGTGGAGAATACGGACGATACCCATCGATGAAAGAGTCAGATCTGGACCAGGGAGACCTCGTACCCAATCTGGATTTCCGTGGTGTTTATACCACATTAGTTGAAGATTGGATGAAACTAGATCCTGTACCTATAGTTGGTGGTCAGTTTGAGAAGCCCACGTTTATATAGCCGTTTAAATACATTGACCCGGTAGAGAAATAGCAAAATGTTAACGACTTCAGTAAAGGGAAGAGCCCTAGATTACTCTCGAGTAGTCGGTGGAAGAGCTTTCCGTGGCATCGTATACGTAGAATTCGGCGACGGCGACGAGATTTACGTGGTTACTCGAGACTCATACGCTTCCGGGATAGCAAAAATCACCATAGGGCCCGAAATCGATGACGAGGAAGAAGTATTTACATTTGCCAATATCTCTGAGGGTATCTTCGACGATTCATGGCCGACTTGCGCTGTTTTTAATGGTGGGAAACTATATGTAACTGATGAATTGAAAAATTGCGTCCGGGTTTTTGACTCAGAAGGGAATCTCCTAACGGAGTTCGGGAAAGCAGGAGACAAACACGGTGAATTTGACCGCCCTTCTGGAATCACCAGCGATTCAAACAACAACATATTTGTAAGCGACACTTTAAACCACAGAGTTCAAAAATTCTCCTCAGACGGCACTTTTATCACTGAGTTTGGTTCATACGGAGTTGGCCGAGGCCAACTCAACTCCCCCTGGGGGATGTCACTAGACAATTCAGGAAATTTGCTGGTAGCAGACCACCTCAATAACCGGGTTCAAAAATTCTCTCCTGATGGAAACCATATAAACACATTCGGGAATGATGGTACCGAAGCTGAAACACTAAACCACCCCTCAGACATCACTATTGACCCAGATGGTGACATTTATGTTTCAGACTGGGCAAACGACAGAGTCCAAGTATTTGACAGGGATGGCATCCATATAACCGCTGTCTACGGAGCCGCGTTCGAACTTTCAAAGTGGCAGCAGCAATATGTTAGAGGTAACCCCGATGTGTACAAGGCTCGCCGCCGGGTTGCAACATTGGAGCCAGAGAAATGGTTTGCGCTACCCACAGGCGTAGCCTATGACGCTAAGAAGTCTAGATTACTGGTAGTCGATTCACAGCGATGGAGAATCCAAATCTTTGATAAGTTAACAAATTATTCGGATCCGCAGTTCAACATCTAGTTCGTCCCGCTAGCAGTCTGCCTTTACAGATACAATCTCTCCCGTATCCTCGTAATACCGCCAGAAAGCACCAGACAGTTGATCCGTAACGGTCCACTCGTGACCTTCCCTGTAGTGATGGTCATTCGTCCACGGCATTCGCATCCACACCGCCTCAAACCGGTGAGCGTTTTTCAAATACATATCTCCATTAGAACATTCTTCTTCCAAAAATTTCCTTACCTGAAATAAGGCTTCGGAACGGGGTTTTCGAGGAGTATTTTCTGCTACAGCTGTGGCCTGAGTTTCCGCACTGGTTGCCAAGCTTATCTCTGTAAACGGAATTCTACCGTAGGAACCAACAAGTATAATTGCAACGGCTATTGCCCCTACGATGAACCATTTAAGCAACCTATTTTACCACCTCTGCTAAGCAGTTCTTTCATGCGATGGTGACTAAACAACTCTCTCCACAAAACAAAACCGCAGCGTTAAGAATCGACCAACAAAATTGTGGTCAAAACAATTATATCTGTCTCAGCCTCGGGTCCCAACGATCACGAAGCCAGTCCCCACAAAAGTTGAAGGACAGCACGGTCAGGAAAATAGCCATTCCTGGGAAGAAAGCGACCCACCAAGCGGAGCCGAGATACTCCCTTCCATTGGAAATATCAGCACCCCAGGATGGAGTTGGTGGCGGAACGCCTGCACCCAGAAACGATAGAATGCTCTCCGACAAAATGGTGTTGCCCACTTGCAACGTAGTCGCGACAATCACAGTGCTACTAACAGCAGGCAGTAAGTGCTTCAACATAAGCCTTGGTGTCGAAGCACCAGCAACACGTGCCAACGCGATGAAGTCAAAGCTCCTGACCTGCAATGTCTGCCCTCGCACCAAACGGGCTATCCCGGCCCATGCTCCCAGTGCCAAAACAAAGGCTACAACTGTAAAACTCTGTCCCAACACAAAGACGAGTGCTATTGCCAACAGTAGATAGGGAATAGCGTTAAACACATCGACAATACGCATTATTACTTCATCGATAATGCCACCGTAGTAACCGGCAACTAGCCCCACCAAGGTGCCAAAAACGGTCCCAACACATATAGCTACTGCCGCAAGACTGAGAGACAATCTGGCCCCGAAGATGATCCTGCTAAGAAGGTCACGGCCAAGCTGATCCGCACCCAAAAGGAAGTGGTAAACTTTTTCATCCCTTCCGAGTGGAACGCCATTTGTATTACAAGCTTCAAACTTATTTGATAATTGACCCTCCTCGCAGGGCTCCGCCCAGGCAGGGCTGGCCAAAACAGCCCTCAATTGATCTTTTTCTGGTTCATAAGGAGCAATCAACGGAGCGAAAATCGCACAGATAATCAAAGTACCAAGAATGATAAATGGAATTAGAGGCCATCGCCTAAGTACATAAATAGTTCTATTCAGGAAGGATTCCCTATTCACATCTTGCAATTCTTCCAGTGTTCGCTGGCCAGCAGGAGTTGTCAAAATAAATCCTTAGTTATACCGGATTCTTGGGTCAATAAAGGCATACAGAATATCTATTACAAAAACGGCAAAGACGTAAACAACGGTAAACACAAGAACTGCACCAGTCATGAGGGGGAAATCATTGTTTAAAATAGACGTATAAGTCATCATGCCAAGCCCTGGCCAGGCGAAAACGGTCTCGGTTACAACTGTTCCACCTATAAAGCCGACGAGAATCAAGGCGGAGAAAGTTAGTGGGGGAATAAGGGCATTTTTAAACGCGTGTTTCCAGATGACTGAAGTATTTCCAACACCTTTGGCGCGAGCTAATTTAATAAATTCAGAGTCAAGAACGTCCAACATAGAAGATCTAACCAGTCGCATCAATCCCGCAGAGGCCAGCCACCCCAAAGTAACGGCCGGCATTATAAAGTGCTTGGCTTTCTCAAAAGCATTGGCCGCATCATGTCCACGCGTGCCCGACGGCAACCAGTCCAAATTTACCGAAAAAACGAGTATAAGCATTATTCCTAACCAGAATGGAGGTAATGCCTGCCCAAAGACAGCAAAGGTCCTTCCGAATGCATCAAGAAGTGTCCCTCGCTTTACAGCTGACAAAATCCCGATCGGAATTCCAGTTATAAGAACGAATAGAGTCGCCGACAGCCCAAGTTGTATGCTAGCAGGTGCAAAATTTTTAACCATTTCCAGTACTGGTAGTCCAGTTTTCAGGGAAGTTCCAAAATCTCCCTGGAAAATCCCTTTGCCAATCCAAATCAAATACTGAACTACTACTGGCTTATCGAGATGAAAATCCTTTCCCCAGGCCTCCCACTGCTCCGGCGAGACATATCCAACATTAAGCATTACATTACGGGGATCCCCCTGTAGACGGGAGAGAGCGAACACAATGAGCGTCGCAGCAAAGATCGCCAATATCAAAAAGACAAACCGGCGAATTATAAATCTTGTCATCAACTATCCCTCGACAGGTACCGCTCGGAGACCTGTCGTTCTAATCAAACAATGCAACATGTCGGCGCCCCTCCGCTCCGCGAAGGAAACGCCGACATACTAATACCCTGCGCAGTGCAGGTAATTAAATCTATTTACTTGGAACTATTGTCTCGAACGAGTTGGGGAGATCATATGGACGAAGGTCCCAACCTCTTATGGTATCCGGGTTATATCCGATGAGAACCGGAACTTCCACGGTACCAATGGTCAGAGTCTTGTCAAAGTAGTCGTCCCACATTACCTCACGGGAGGCAAGGTTGTCAGCAGAGCCTTTCGCCTGCACTCTTGTTTCCTCACGGTTCGACCAGTACAAGTTGTCCTCAAGGCTTGGGTTCCATCCACCAGCCGGCAATGGCCAGAGACCACCACCTGCTGTGCCACCACCATCACCAAGACGACCCTGTTTGCTTGTCGGTCCCCAGCGAGTCATCCACGGTACGTGGAGCTCCCTGCCTAACATAGTCGGGCGCCTGGATGAATACTGGGTGCTATCTATCCATGGCTCAAGTCCAAGGTGTTCCTTCCACTGCCCTACAACGGCCTCACAGACCTCCAAGGAGGTTCCGTTACCCTGCGAGCAGAAGAATTCAAATTCGAATCCGGGCTCCACTCCAGATTCAGCCAGGTGTGCCCGGGCCGTGTCTGGATCAAAGGCATAGCTCCACCGGTCTTTATATTCAGGATGTAGCTGATGCAGTGACATACCTGGCTGCGCGCCACCATAAACAGCACCACCATATCCGCCTGTAACTGATGACGCGATGAGATCGCGTTCAATCGAGTAGGCCAGCGCCTTCCTGAAAGCCTTAGCGCTGTTCATTCGTGGGGTGTCATAAGAGAATTTGTCGGTATCTCTAAAGTCGAAACCAACCGAGTCATCCGTAAACTGAGCATCAAACCCATCGAAGGTAAAGTCGAAGTTAGCGACCGTACACCCTGCACCTGGCTCGTCTTGAATGCCAGAGGCTGCCCGGTCGATCCCCACGCATTCTAGGCGGGGGTCTCCAATCCAAGGGTACTTGTCCGTCGGGATGAATCCCGGCCTTATCATCGGCGTTCCTGACAAATCCTTGTCAGGAAGTTTCGAGCCGGGCGGATAGGCAAAGGACCAGTTGTTCCCGGCAAAATACATGAAGTTACCGTTAATCGTGTCCAATCCTTCGTGGAAGCTAAAGCCGGCTTTATCAAGTCTGCCAACGTCCTGAATTGAGGCAGCCGCTATATCAGCCGCTCCAGTTTGGAGCATAGCCGAGCGCTGCTGGGCCTCATTTGCCTGCAAGAAAATGATCTTGTCAAAAGCAGGACTCTGCTTCCAGTGATCCACTCGAGACTGTGCCTCGATTCTCTCTGCGGCCATCCATTCTTCTACAACGAAGGGACCAGATCCATGCGGTACCCCAAACGTGGTTCCAAGCTCATCATAGAGCGTCTTGGACTGCATCCAAACGGCGTCCTGACATATTGATGAAGCATCTTGAAGACCATCACCTATAAAGGCCCTGTTGGGGGCTTCGGCAATGTACTTAGAAGGAGATGTCCATTTTTTATAGTATTCATACGCTTGAGAAGAGTTTGAGTGTGCGGACTCAATGTTGTCAGCTCCAGCGTCATTAAAGGACCAGGCAAAGTCTTCGCCCGTCAGCTCACCAACATTTATCATGTCTCCATCTACGATCCTGTAGAAATCGATCCCCTCTCGTATATGGACCCGTATGGTGCCTTGTTCGTCCGGATCTGTCAGATCTGCCTGATCAAGTTCGGCAAGAGTTTTACCTTCCATGGTTAGCTCTCCGCCACCCTTCTTAGGCACAATCATTTCCCAACCGGTTGCCACATATCCTGCGTGACAGGCCCGATCGGTATTCACGATCGCATTACCCTGGTCGTCAAAAGTCGGCTCCCAACCTAAAGCAGGTTCCTGGAACCCAAAAAACCCGTGGAACATAACGTCCGGCCAGGTTCCCTTTCCGTTGAGGAACTGGGGACTCCCCACGTTATCAAGCACAACCGTCACGGTCGCACTAACCTGTTCAACAGGCTCCACTGTGAGAGACCCAGAAGAAGCGGTGCTTCCTGAACCCCCCGATGCTGCTGAGGTGCCTTGCACCGCGGCCAGCGCTGGAGCGGCTGCTGCAGGCGCTGCAGGCGCAGATGGCGCCGACGGAGCAGACCCAGCAGCCGCGGCGGCCGCAGTACCTCCCCCTGCCGCTGCTGGAGCGGCTGCGGCTGCGGCTGCAGGCGCAGATGGCGCCGCAGCTTCCTCTGAAGATCCGCAGGCACTAACGGCCATTGCAAAAATAGCAACCAGCGCAAGTACCAAGACCCCATATTTTCCTTTTAATATCATCAAAATCCTCCTATATCCATAACCGAATATAAAGATCACAATCCTGTTGGTTTTGCCTTTTCAGGCGTGGAAACAACAACATTTTCTAGAAACGCGCGCACTCCCACCAACTCATTAAAGTATCCAATGTCGTTCATGGTAGAACGTAATTTTTCTATGTCAACGTATTATTCAGGTAAGTAAAGATAAATTAAGCGAATTAATAAAGCAGTGGTGCTTCACATCCTTATTGAAGACATTAATTATTGCCTTTTTATTTACACTAAGGGCGCTCTTCACCATGTCATTTTGGTAATGCCTACCATCTCAGTTGTCACCTCAATGCTATTGTCGCAACAGCAATTACTTTTCGGCTATGATGTGGCAAAAGAAAAACAGCCTTTTGAACCACTTCATTAGACATATACAGGGGGAGGCTCCGCCAAATGAAACTCGCATTGCAATATGAAATGCAGAGACCC
>NZSI01000002.1 GCA_002696685.1 Chloroflexota bacterium
AGATATGGGCGCTGACGTGATAAAGGTAGAAGGTCCAACTTTTCCGGACCCTGTTAGGACCGCAGGGGGAAGCCGTACAGCCCCCGCCATTAACCTTTCAAGCTATTTCAATGAATATAACCGGGGAAAGAGAAGTCTTACACTAGACTTTAAGAAAAAACCTGGAATGCAAGCACTAAAACGGCTCATCAAAACGGCAGATGTATTCGTAGAAAACTGGTCTTCTGGAGTAGCCGACCGAAATGGTTTGGGATATAACGACATAAGGAAGCTTAATCCCAACATCATTTACATATCGATGCCTGGGTTTGGGCACCAAGGTTCCGATGCATCTCGAGTAGGATTTGGTCCAACCATAGAGCAAATGGGTGGTCTGGTTGCACTTCAAGGATATGAAAATGATGCTCCCCACAAATCTGGAATATCTTATGGTGACCCCATCGCAGGAGCAACGTGTGCAGCAGCAGCAGTAGCAGCCCTAATACATAAGGCCCTCACTGGAAAGGGTTGTTATTGTCTATTACCCCAAAGAGATGGAGTAACTGGCCTTATTGGCGAATACATAATTGCTGAAGCTCTAGGTTGCAGAATACCAACAAAAACGGGCAATAAACGCAGTGGATACGCTCCGCATGAAATTTATCCATGCCTGCCTGATCTTAAACCTAGGCCAATTCTGAGCGTGTTTCCAAACGACGACGAGGACCTTGAAACCCAAACCATCGATACCGTCACGGACCGATGGATTGCTATCAATTGCCAATCAGACAAAGAATGGCTGTCACTTACTCAAGTGGTGGGAGATTCCAGACTTTTTGACTCCGCCTATTCTTCGGTTGAGGGAAGGCTCGATAACCAAAAGGTTATAGACGACATCATCTCAGAATGGACGGTCACAAAGGATTCCTATGACATCGCAAATTCTTTGCAGAATAACGGTGTAACTGCGGCACCTGTGCAAACCGCATTATTATTGCTCACAGACCCTCATTCGGTTGAAAGAGAGAACTTCGTTACAGTAAAACACGATGCTAAAGGAAAACACCTTACCGCACGGCCAACATGGAGACTAACCAGACGTCCAAAGCTCCCAAAGTTTTCCGGACCTAGCTTTGGTCAGCACAATGAAACTATTTTGTCGGAACTGGGATATTCGCAGTCAGAAGTTGATGAGCTAGAAAAATCCGGAGCCACGTCACGAGAACTTATAGGAAATAGATAATCACGTGTCGTAAATAAACTATCACCTATATTCCAACAGCGTACTCTTCAAATAACATCCAACATCTTAATTATATTTTTTGCCATTAATCCGTAGCCTTCTGTGTTCGGATGCAGGCCATCCTCTAATAAATGAACGTCGTCAGCATCCAGAATATCGCGACCATCAAAATAATAAAGATTTTTATCCCCTGCACTAATAAGAATATCAACTGATCTTTTGATTTCGCCTCGCATTCCCTTCAACGTAAATCCAACAACATTAGCTGTATCTTCTCGCCCTGGGGAATAAATAGGAGAAAATATGGCAATAGGTGTTAAGGGATGCTTCTCTCGTATTATCTTTATAAAGGCCACAATATTAGGACCAAATGTCCTCTCATTCATAGAGGGGTTGGTATATACATTAATCCCAACACAGAGAGATATAAGATCTGCGTCGTTATCCCTGATAACTCTGGCTATCAATGGATCGAGATGACACTGGCCGCCATACCCAAGACAGGTAAGATCTGATCCACGATTTCGAGATACGATAGATGGCCAGGTCAAACTTGGAGAAGCAGCCTGACGACATTGGGTTATGGAACTACCGTAAGTGACCCATTTTGTAAGTTTTGGCAGCGTTGAAGCATACAGTGAGGCTCCATCTGGTATCTCTAATCCCTTAAATCTAAATTCTCCATATTGTGGTAGCCATAACTCTATTTCCTTGTTGCCAGGTGAAAGCCCATGAAATTCGAATGCTTCCCTATTTTCTGTAGCTTCGGACCCAAAATATTCCCCGTCAACAAACAAATCTGCAGGGCTTCTCTCCTCCAAGGATTCGCAACTAAATAGGAGTTTCTCTGCATTACTCTGAAAAGTTAGTCGAACTCCTGCAGGCATGGCTGCTCTACCCATAAGATCTATGTTGTAGAGATCTATCTCTTCATAGGGAATTCTCCACGGCATGACATATTCATCATTAGAATCAAGTGATATAGCACCTAGCCACTTGATTCTGGGATCATTGGGAAATATCCGTTGAGACATTTAATCACTCGCTTTTATTCCAATTTGCAAAGCTCTTGCTTTTAGGCCAGGCATACTAACATTCAACATTAGAAATATCACCAAGCATTGATTAGGAAGACTGCTACCATAAGCCTGACAAGACCTACTAATTATCCAGAGAAAGGAAACAATATGAAGTTCGGAGTGCAGGTAAGTTGCTACAACACTGACTGGGAGAAGATTAAATCATCAATTGAAACTCTCGAAGGGGGCCGCTGGAACAGTCTCTGGTTCGCGGATCACTTTCTTCCACCTTCTCCAGGGTCACCTGGTGGTCAACGTGATCAGGAGCAAGGCACAGCCTTTGAAGGTTTCACCCTGGCTTCGGTCGCCGCTGGAATGACAAAAAAATTAGAGATCGGGCACCTCGTCCTTGGAAACACCTACCGTAATCCGGCTCTGGTCGCCAAAATGGCCTCAACACTAGACCAAGCTTCCAAAGGGAGATTCATTTTGTCCTTGGGAGCAGCATGGTTCGCACGGGAGCATGAGGCTTATGGTTGGGTATTTCCATCCATGCGGGAAAGATCTGATCGCTTTGAAGAGGCCTGTGAACTAATTAGGCTCCTTTTTACATCCAAAGAACCTGTAAATTATTCAGGCACTTATTACAGTTTGGAAGAGGCCCCTTTGTCTCCCCCATGCTACCGCAACCCTCACGTACCCATATTAGTGGGAGGAACCGGTGAAAAAAGAACTCTCCGCACACTGGCAAAGTATGGAGACGTCCTAAATATTGATGGATGGTCTGGTCGGGGGATGTCCCTAGATCTATACCACCATAAGGTGGAAGTTCTGGAACGCCACTGTGAGGATGTCAATCGAGATCCTTCAGATATAAAACACTCGTTGCTTATGCCCATAAAAATAACCAACAATCAAAAAGAAGCCGATGACTTTGTAAGACGACTGGGATACCGAGCCTCTGATCCCACTCATGGGAATTACGCCGGAAAACTTCTGGCACCGGAAGATTCCGGTTCTGTTGCTGGTTCCCAAGATTATGTTATCCAACGCATCGGGGAATTTGTTGAAGCAGGGGTTGAGGAGATAATGTTTGGTGGAATTCCAACAGGAGATATAGAGCAATTTGAGCGAATTGAACAAGAGATTGTAGGCGCATTCGACTAAGGGGGTTTCCAGTCAATTCTGTTGTCAATTAGCTGTTTATACCCCTCAGAATACCTCGGATATATCCTATTTGACCAAGATGCTGAGACGTTTCAACCACTATGTGAGCGAGTACCCCACCCTTAGTGATGTCCGGAAGTTGTCGATGAAGTGCCTCGAAAGGACATCGCTTGTCCAGTTCAAGAGGATCAACACGGGAGATGTAATCAAGCGTTTGCTCCCTGCATGCCTCATGGTATCCCAGCAATAATTCAATCGGTGTAGAAGGCATTTCTCTAACCTGCTCAGCTGAGTACCCAACCCCTACATCTCGTGCCGGTATATTGAACCTTTCATGCCAACCATCCTGCACCCAAAGCTGATCTGTTTCCTTAGCCCCAAAATTCAACAGGACATCCTCTGCGCGAGTCGCATGCCACAAGGCAAAATCAATATGGTGTGACATCTCAGAGGGCATCTTTCGCCTTTCTTCATCTGTTAAACCACTTATCAAGCGTTTTAGCTCACATTGGTATTCTTCAAGCTGTAGTTTCAGTACCTCTCTAAAGTCCATTTTTTCTCCTCTGATCGGCAATTATATCCTCTAAAGCGAACGGAACTCATAAAGATGTGTTGCAATTTATCTTTATGCTACTCCAGCTGTTGATTCCCTAATGTTTTGCCTTTCCTCGATGATTACATCCAGATCGCGTATTCCTTTATTCATTACAACCGGACCGACAGCAAACAGTGTGACCAGGATTCCCCCAATAGCAACAGCGAGCGGGACACCTTCGCCAGCGTCAGCAAACACTTTGGCAAGTGCTCCCGTGTACATGGCACCCAAAGGCATAATGCTCCACGTCATCCCATAGAAACCCATAACACGTCCTCTCATATGATCTGGCACCATTAATTGGAGAGAACTCATGATAGAAATCATGTAAACAGAGCTAAATGCGCCCATGACAAACATCAAAAAGACCGCTAGAGGGTAATTCCCAAGCTGTTTCGAACTTATCGCCAACAATGTTAGAGACAGTCCGAACACAGCGGATCCCACCACTATCATCATTCCCCTATGCCTTAGATTCCCAACCCTTCCCAGCCCTAGAGTCATAGCAAAAGCCCCCACCCCACCAACACCCATCATGACTCCCTGCCCATCTGCCCCGACCTTCAGAATATCAACTGCAAACACAGGCATCATCGGAATAACAGACATTCCAAAAAAGCTATTAAAAAAAGTGATTGCTATCAAGAAAGTAAATATCGAATTCCCCAAGATAAATTTAATTCCCTCGATCAGATCCGAACGAGACTTTCTTTGCGGCCTCTCGGGCTTGATGCCATCTGGAACTTTTAGGCGCACAACAACCATAGCCAGGGTGAAAAAGCCCATGGCCGAAAGAAGAAATGAGAACCCTTCTCCCACAACCGTAATAATCAAACCCGCCACTGCTGGAGCTATAATCCTAGTTCCCGTCCAGATAGCACTATTAAGAGAAACTGCGTTCATCATCACAGAGCGATCGATCAGAATTGGATATAGAGCCATTCTTGCGGGTTGATCAAAAGCATTCACAGCTCCTGCAAAGAAGGCAAGCACTATCACATGCCACGCTTGCACTATCCCAGTAAACGTCACTGCTGCGAGGATTAAGATAATTAAACCGTTCACAGTTTGAGTCACAGCGATAAGCTTTCGCCTCTCCAACCTGTCAGCCAAAACTCCGCCAAAAAGATTCAAAACAATCGCAGGAACCGCGGTGGCAAGACCAACCCATCCTAAAAACAAGGGGTCACCTGTCAGACGATGAACAATCCAGAACTGTGCAAAACTAAGCACCTGGAAACCACATACCGATGCAAGGGTACCGAACCAGAATACCCTGAAGGAAGGAAAGGCCATAGCCGGCCCAAGCAAACGTGTAAGAACTCTAGTTGTCCAGCCTTCTGGGTAATCTGCAATCATTACCGTACTCTAACCTATACAGATGGCAAACAGAAAAACTTTGAATGCTACGATTACTAAACGCACACCGATAGTTAGCAAGGAGAACGACTTTGGGAAAACCTGGAGATGATCCAATATACAGAAACTCAGACGCAGATATGCCATCTTTTGTTGGGGTCTCAACGTTTCTACAAAGCCCATTGATACAAACCCCTGAAGGGTTAAAGGAACAAGGTGTCGAAGTTGCGATCATGGGAGCACCTTTTGATATGGGTGTTGTAAATCGGCCAGGCGCTAGGTTCGGTCCAAGAGCCATTCGTCAGGCTGGGTATTTTGGTGCCCCAAATGACGATTTGTATCACATGGGCCTACAGGTATATCCAACCGACGTTCTTTCAGTGGCAGATTTTGGAGATGCCAATTGTCCTCCTAGTTCGCTTGAACGAAGCCATGAAGCTATCCAAGCCAAAGTCTCTCAGTGCCTCAAAGCTGGCGCTCTTCCAATAGTTGTCGGGGGAGATCATTCGATCACTCTCCCATCTGCAACAGCAGTTGCAAACCATTACGGACCTGGCAAGGTCGGTATTGTCCACTTTGATGCTCATGCTGACACAGCCCCCGCCACCTACGGAGGCGTCTTGGCATCACACAGCAGCCCTATGAGACGACTTATAGAAGATGGAATCGTGCAAGGGAAAAATTTTGTCCAAGTTGGGCTACGCGGCTACTGGCCACCGCATACCCTATTTGACTGGATGCGAGAACAGGGAATGAGATGGCACCAGATGTCGGAAATCGAAACACGTGGCTTCGATCCTGTACTAGATGATGCAATATCAGAGGCTCTGGATGGTCCCGAATTAATCTATCTTTCTGTAGATATAGACGTACTGGACCCAGCATTTGCACCTGCGACCGGGACTCCTGAGCCTGGAGGGCTTACATCCGTGGAATTACTTCGAGCTGTTAGAACCATCGTTGGCTCAGTGGAAACAGTTGCTGCAGATGTAGTTGAGGTAGCTCCCGACTACGAAGGACCAGCAAACATTACCGCCGAGGCAGCGCTCAGGGTCATACTGGAAATTTTAAGTTCCTTAGCAAATAAAAAGAAATCTCTATAGAGCCAATTTAGTCTAAAAAAACATCCCCAGATTGTCCGCCGGTCTTACTGGAAAGACGTGTTCCCATACTCATTCCTCGATCCACGGACTTACACATGTCATATATGGTCAAAGCAGCCACAGAGGTTGCTGTTAAAGCTTCCATCTCCACCCCGGTTTTCCCTCTAGTCTTTGCAATCCCTGTTATTAAAATAGTTGAGGTCTCTATATCAATATCAAAATCGATGGTCACTTGCGTCAATGGCAATGGATGGCAGAGAGGAATAAGATTCGAAGTCTGCTTCGCTGCCATAACTCCAGCGACTCGAGCAACAGCCAAAACATCCCCTTTTTCAACTCCATTTGCATTTACTAGCTCGATCGTCTGGGCTTTCATCTTCACAAACCCCTTTGCTACCGCCACCCGATCAGTATCGGGTTTACTTCCAACATCTACCATTCTCGCTTCTCCATGCTCGTCAACATGGGTTAACTTATCAACCTTACCAAATAAGTCTTTTTCTTCTTTTTGCTCCATTGCTACCCCTCCCACTATATTTGGTGATGTTTCTCCAACAGGTGAAACGAGCTTCCCAACAGCCTCCGAATGCGCAAGACGGTCGGCCTCTTCGTTTAGCGGATCCCCAGCGTGTCCTTTAACCCAAACCCACTGGACATTCCTCTTGCCGACTTCTCCATCAAGGATTTTCCAGAGGTCCTGATTTTTGTTTCGTTTCCAGTTCTTCGTCATGGTGTTAATGACATAGGAAGAATCGGAATAAACAGTAATATCGGAATTTTCGGGTAAATCTTCCAAGCCTCTAATTACAGCGAGGATTTCCATACGATTATTGGTTGTATCCGAGTCTCTACCATGAAGAGACCTTTGGGGACCATCACCAGATATAACAGCCCCCCAACCTCCTGGTCCAGGATTCCCTATGCAAGCCCCGTCAGTGTAGATAGTGATCATTGACAAAAGAATTTCCTCTTCTTAGCCACCTATGTGGTACATCTCAACCTTTTTTCTTGGGCTAGTCATTGACGTACGAATCTCTGAGTAACGATCCTCCCTATTTGTCCAGGTTCCTGACATGAGATTCAGCAAATCCTTATCAGTAATGTTGTCTCTCATGGGTCCCCTAAGATCAGTTCCTCCGTCCGCAAACAGGCACGTGACAATTTGTCCCTCTGGAGATAGTCGCAGCCTAGTGCAGTCACCACAAAACGGTTGCGTCACAGATGAAATAACCCCAAACTCCCCTTTCCCATCCTTATAGCTATATCTTTTTGCAACTTCTCCCTGGTAGGAAGGTTCAATGGGTTCAATCGCAAATTCCCTCTCTATTATTCTCACAATATCAGCCGCTGGGAGCACCTCGTCTAACTTCCAGTCATTTAATGTACCCACATCCATGTACTCAATGAACCGCGGGGTGTAGCCGTTATCTCGACACCACCGTGCTAGTTCAACCAATGTGTCGTCATTAATACCTTTTTGCACAACAGCATTGATTTTAATTGGGTCCAGACCAGCCTCTTTCGCTGCAGCTATACCATCCATAACTTTTGCTGTCCCGAATCCTCGGCCATTCATCTTACGAAATACTTCGTCGTCAATAGAATCTAGACTCACTGTTATCCTTTGCAACCCTGCTTTTTTCAGGCTTTCTGCCATTCCAGAGAGAAGATAAGCGTTGGTTGTCATAGCCAAATCTTCTATGGCACCAATATTTGCTATCATTGATACAAGCTCAACGATATCCTGTCTTATAAGAGGTTCACCCCCCGTCAATCTGACTTTCTTCACACCAAGTTGAGTTGACAGCAGAACGATTCGAGTTATCTCTTCAAACGTCAAAAGGTCATTTCTTGGGAGAAACTCGTATCTTTCGCCAAAAATTTCAGCGGGCATGCAGTAAGGACATCGAAAATTGCAACGATCCGTCACAGACACCCTTAAATCCCTTAGAGGGCGGGACAGTTTATCTAGAGGTTCAGCTTTCAACATCCAGACTCACCTCTTTCTCGCAAGTAGCTTGCTGCCTGCCTCACCGCAGTACCTCTATGTGATACCTCATGTTTTTCCCTGGAGGGTATCTCCGCAAGTGTTTTAGCCTTAGGTGGGAAAAAAAATAAGGGGTCATACCCAAATCCATTGCCACCTCGAGGATTATGTGTGATATTGCCTTCAATCTTTCCATCAAAAGTCACTGTCCCATCACCCGGAGTATAAATAGCCACAACACACCTAAACCGGGCAGTAAGTTCCTCTTCTGGCAATCCATACACGTTTTTGAGGAGCAGCTCATTTCTGCCCAAATCATCTAATGTTTCGTCACCATACCGGGCAGATAAAACCCCCGGGGCACCACCCAGTGCATCAACTTCAAGACCAGAGTCGTCGGCAAGCGTCATCATTCCCGAAATAGCACCATAGCCCTCAGCTTTCAATATCGCGTTTTCCTCAAAAGTCGAGCCAGTTTCCTTCACCTCGTAACCCGGGTCAATGGACATCTCATTCAAGGACAGCAGGTTATACCTGGTGTCCCCGAGAAGGGCCATTAATTCTTGCATCTTCGCAGCGTTTCTAGTGGCAACGAGCAACCCGCATGGCTCCATGTCATTCATCACATACCTATCCTAAGTTTTAGGTTTTCAATTATAACGGCAGTTGACGGCGTTGGTCTGTATAATCGGTGCCACTAGTCATTACCGCTAACAAATGGAGGTTAATAATGCACCTACTGGAAGTATCTAATCCTGTCGCTCAACAGCGTGGGATGATGAACATATTAAGAACCAACCCCAGACCCAAATCTCTAGACGGTCTAACTATTGGCCTTGTCTGGAGTGGCACGCACGGTGGTGACCTAGCTTTAAATCGTGCTGGCGAAATCATCCAAGAACGTTTCAGCGATGTAAGTATTAACTTTTACACGGGTGGAAACTACCCTACCCCACCTCCAATAGTGAAACAAGCAGGAGAGGAATGTGATGTCGTAATAGGTGCAACGGCTGATTGAGGGACATGCGCGTCGTGGATGTGCCACGACATGATTGAAATAGAAAAAATGGGTAAGCCAGCTGTCCCAATCGTTTCCGGGCGATTCGAAGACGACGCCCTGGCCAGTAGTCGAGCTTTTGGCATGCCTGATTTGCAGTTTGTGATCGTCCCAAGAATATATCGTAATCTCGCCGACAACCTATGTGTCACTCAGACAGAAGAGGTAATGGATGAATTAATCTCGTGTCTCACCGCCGACAGTACCAACGACACCACCCCAGAAGACCAAGAGTCTACACTGAGATATGAGGGTGAAGACAGATTTGACGCTATCCTGAAAGTGAACTCTGACTACACTCGCAGGGATTGGTCTGATGCTCTCCCTGTTTTTCCTCCGACAGAATCTGCAGTTGCTGATCTAATATCCGGTACCAGCCTCCCATCTGACCACGTAGTGTGCGACATGCCCCCTGGTTTTGGACTTGCCACAGTGGAAAAAATAGCGATAAATTCCGCTCTGGCAGGAGCCAAACCTGAACACATGCCAATAATAATCGCCGCAGTCAAATGTCTTTCTGAAATGGGGGAACATGGAGGAAAGTCCCTTTTAATGTCCACAAGCCCTCATGCCCCTATTCTCGTAGTAAACGGACCTATTGCCAAAGAGGTTGGTCTCAATCCAAGATCAGCTCTGGGTCCTGGTCGAGATAATGAAATAAACATCATAATCGGGAGAGCTTTTTACCTTTGCCTTAAAAACATAGGAATGTGGTATCCGAATAAGATGGATATGGACACGATCGGAACGACTCGAAAATTTGTTCACTGCTTAGGCGAAAATGAGGATATGAGTCCTTGGCCTTCATATGCAGAAGATCGTGGATTCAAAGCCAGTGAAAGTGCTATATCAATTTTCGTAACCGACGGTGAGCTAGACGTACAGGATCAAGGAAACACTTCAGCCGAAGGTTTGTTGAAAACTTTAGCCTATGGAATCACCTTTGGAAACACAACCCTCGGTGGAAGTCGTGCCGGAGGGCATGAAAGGTTAATCTTCATGCCTCCGGACGTTGCTGGCCCCGTAGGTGGGGAAGGTTTCTCCAAAAAAGATGCAAGAGAGTTCATACATAAGCATGCCAATAATAGCCTCGGTAAAATGATCCAGTACATGCCTTTGGGAGATGCCCGTGTGCATGAAAATTGGCACTACCTACGGAATCAGACCGAAGAAGAAATTCTGTCCACCGAAGTTCCATTGCTTCATAGCCCAGACGATATAGACATAGTCGTTGTAGGCGCAGATCGAGCTAAAACCTTAGTTTTTCCGTCGGGGCCATCTTCTGCAACCATTGGGATAGATCAGTACAGGTAAGTAAGGGGGTAACCCTTACCAGCTTTAGTTTTTCTTATGGGTGTCTTAGCCGGATATAAGGTAGTCGAGTTCAGCCGCTATCCGGCTGGATCTATACTTGGGATGCTTTTAGCAGACCAAGGAGCTGACGTTCATAAGATAGAGCCTCTAGGTGGAGACCCTTCCAGGGGTACGGAAGAGTTCGCAGTGTGGAATCGAGGAAAATTTTCCTCTTTGTCCACTTACTCGAAGAATACCGTCGTTCATTTTGCCAATGGCGCTGATATAGTCATCGAATGTCTTGATGCTTCCGAGAAAACCGCTCTTGGTCTTACATTTGCCTCCCTCTCCCAGATAACTGCTGATAAGGAGCCCGTGGTGGTATCGATTCCAGCATTTCAAGAAGATCATCCACTGGGTTGGTTACCAGCACGTGAAGGTCTGGTGGCTGCCAGCTCCGGTGTTTATGCTCTTAACCCATCCGGAGATGACCCAGTACCAGAAGAGGGGCCTTCCTTCCATGAACTTTATTACGCCAGCACCTTCGCCGCAATAACAGCAGCTCCCGCTGTAACAGCTGCATTGCTATACCGAGGAAAAACAGGAAAGGGGCAGCAAATAACAGTGCCTATCCACGACTCAATGTACCAAGGTATGGGCACTGCACTAGTGCGACACTCGCAAAGACCGCATGGTAAACAGGAGGGGCATCCGGTTATTGCTCGTTTTTATCGATGCCGAGATGGCAGATGGATCAATGTAAACATCGCAATTCCTCGATTTTTAGAACCTTTTCTTGAAGCAATAGGACACTCCGACTGGCTGGATCACCTGACTGATAATAAACTGCTTAATTCCGATGGCGACCTTTTAGAAGAATGGAACCAAAAGTTCGAGGAAATATGGAGCGAGAGAACAGCACTTGAGTGGGAAACCTTTATGGAACATATTGGAGTTCCCGGAACTGCCTGCAGAACAGTGGATGAATGGCTAGACGAACCACAGGCTTCAGACTCGGGTGCAGTCGTTCAGATAAATGACCCAATATTCGGGAGGATGAAACAACCGGGATTACTTGTTAAAACCCACGGGAATCTTGGACAGGTCAAAACACCTGCTCCTGAGATGCCGGGAGATAATTAACTTCAGTATGAATGACCTTCCTTTAGATGGTGTGACTGTGCTGGATCTTTGCATAGTTCTTGCTGGGCCCACATGTGGGCGTACATTAGCTCAGTATGGAGCCAATGTAATCAAGGTAGATCCTGACTTTCGCCCCCCTCAACTCACGCCTTGGCTTGACGTAGGGAGAGGAAAGCAAAGCATCGCACTCAACCTAGGAAAACCTGGGGGGCTCGACACCTTTCTAACTATGGCCGGTAAGGCTGACGTAGTGTTGGAAGGATTTCGCAAAGGTGTTGCCGATAGACTAGGTATTGGATACCAGACTTTGAAGAATCTAAATCCGGAAATTATTTATGGCTCCATAAACTGCTTCGGGCAGGAAGGCCCCTGGCAGATGCGACCCGGCTTTGAGCAAAATGCGCAGGCCGCTACGGGAATACAACTGCGCAACGCTGGAGTCTCTGACCCCCAACAGCCACAAAGACCTCGTCCCGCTACTTTCACTTTGAACGACTACGGAACCGGTATCTCCGCTGCTTATGCCGTCATGCTTGCTTTGCTTGATCGGGAAAAAACTGGAAGAGGGCAAAAAATAGAGGCCGCACTTTCTTATACTTCTGCGACCATTACCGGACCTTATCATGTTGATTATCCAGGATATAGTCGTCGCGATTTAGGGGGTCCAGGAATAAGAGGAACTGATTCCTTTAACCAGTTGTATGAATGTGCAAACGACTCTTGGATTTTTCTTTCTGTTTCAAATAGTGATGAATTACTTGCACTTCAATCTATTCCCTCTTTCTCTAATGTTGATAGTCATCCAAGTAGTCACCATCTGCAAGACATATTTCTCACTAACACAAGTACCCACTGGGTTTCTCTACTCTCCTCTGCTGGCATTCCCGTTGCAATAAACAAATACGCCTCCGGCCTTCATAGAGAGGAAGGAAATAGGAGAAGAGGAATTGTCGTTGAACGAACCTATGGAAATATTCCTAATGAGGAAGAAAATATTAAAGGATCTCGTCACTGGGGTGACGTAACCTGGCCAGGTAATCCCGTCGTCATGTCTGAATGTGATCTAGTTGAGGTTGAGCCTCCCTCTTTCGGCGGCGACACAAATGCCATTTTAAAAAGCTTCGGAATATCAGACTCTGAATTAGCCAATCTGAGAGCTTCAGATACTATCCCAAATAGTTTGCCTAAAGACCTCAAATAGTTTCCAAATCAACCCGTAGCTACAGGTCCCTTGAGACCACCCGTGCTTTTTCTGCAAATGTTTCGGCAAAGTAAACACATAGACCAGTGTATCGCTCAGGATCTAGAAGATCGTCAATCTGTTCCGTCGATAGTAACGAGGCTATTTCCTTTTCTTCCGCCAAAGTTTCACTAAATGCCCTTCCTTCATTAACCGCCCTTTGAGCCGCTTCATAAACGGCATCATGGGCTCTTTGCCTTCCTATCTCTTTCCCAAGTTCAAGCATCACTCTTTCAGACATGATAAGTCCACCTGACAGATCAAGATTTTTCCTCATTCTCTCCGGAAACAGGTTTATATCGGAGAAAATTTCATTCAATCCATCTATAATCTTGCCGGTCAAAAAACAAACCCTATTGATTGCCGTATTTATCATCATGCTAGTAGTTTTATCGGCTTCATGCTCCGTTTGCATAGCTTCTAAAGACATAGGCACATAGGTGCGCACTTCCGAAGCCCATGCCACAACATCCTGACTAAGACGAGGGTTGCGCTTCTGCGGCATCGTAGACGAGCCTACCGCACCGACTGGAACGGGCTCTTCCACTTCACCAAACTCCTGCTTCATCATGGTATAGACCTCCCGTGCCATCTTGCTTGATGTTGCGGCCAGCATTGCCAAAATTGTGATGTACTCCGTCAGGTGGTCACCTATTGTTCTAGCAGGCATTGACATTGAACTAATTCCCAATTCCTCTGCTATAAGATCTTGGGTTTTTAGTCCCTCTAAACCAACAGAGGCCATCGTTCCTGCTCCCCCTCCAAGCATCGCTACGAACACTCTATCTTCACAGCTAGTCATTCTCTCTGTATGTCTAATTAGCTCGTCAATCCAAACAGCAACTTTATATCCAA
Organism: Chloroflexota bacterium; assembly: GCA_002696685.1. The sequence goes on from NZSI01000002.1 coordinate 14,041, forward strand.
AAGTTGCTGGCACAGCATGCTGACCATGGGTTCGTCCTGGCATCGTATAATTTTTTGATCTCTCAGCAAGTTCTGCCAGTGTGAGTAGGAGTTTTCCCAATCCCTCTTTGTAGTAAGAATGGCATTGTTTGACCAATAATAGTTTTCCCGTCTGGGTGATATTTTGAGTTGTTGCTCCCCAGTGAAGATATCCTCCTGCCTGTGGCCCACAAACTCTATCCAATTCCCAGATGAGAGGGACTAGTGGGTGTCCTGTTTTTTCAAGACCTGAATAAACATTCTCCATATTCAAGAGTTCCAAGTTGGATTTTTCAGATATTATGTCCGCCGCCCATTGAGGAATTACACCCAGTGCAGCCTGAGCTCTTGCAAGTGCTGCTTCTACATCAAGATACGATTGAAAAATGGACTTCTCGTTTAATAGATCAGATATAAAGTCCTTACTTTGAGTCATGACACTTCTCCAAATAATATATGGCTAGATTTTCTATATAAATCTGTGGATATCTTAGAATTTAATGTTATCAACTTGTAATATTTGTGTATAAGTTTGTCTAATTATCAACAACCTATGACTATTATTAAAAATATCCACAACCATAATAATTTTATCCACATTATCTACACTATTATTCGTGCCAATATTCGTTTGAATCCCACGCCTATCAGGAACATAATCAACAATATCCACGGGATTATTATTCTTATTATTATCCCTTCTAAAACTTCTCCAAAAGGAGAAAACTTTGATTGATGAAGTAATAATTCAAATAAAAAGTGGCTCTGGTGGGGATGGCGCTATAAGTGGGAGGCATGAGAAATTTGTGCCAAGAGGAGGACCAGATGGTGGGGATGGTGGAAGAGGCGGCAACATTGTCATCAAAGGAGACTCTAATGAAAACACGCTTTTACAGTTTAGATATAGACGTGTTTTTCAAGCAAAAAATGGCGGAAATGGGGGGAGTGTTAAGAAGCATGGATCCGATGGAGCCGATGTAGTCGTTAATGTGCCTGTAGGAACACAGGTATGGAATGGAAATGATCTTATCGTTGATGTGACTGAGCATGATCAGGAATTTATTGCGGCTCCTGGTGGCTCAGGGGGCTATGGAAATGTTAAATACGTATCCTCTACAAACCAGTATCCGGTTATTGCTCAGGCGGGGGAAAGGGGTGAAGAAATAGAACTGAAATTGGAATTAAAGATGCTAGCGGATGTAGGGATTATAGGTGCCCCTAACGCAGGGAAGTCTAGCTTGATTAGTTACTTAACCTCTGCGGTTCCAAAGATAGCTGACTACCCATTTACGACACTTGAGCCTGTGTTAGGTGTGGTTGAGCATAGAGATAAGACGATAGTGATGGTTGATATTCCAGGATTGATTGAAGGTGCTCACAAAGGAGTTGGCTTGGGCCATGAGTTCCTTCGGCACATTGAACGAACACGATTGCTTATTCATATGGTTGACGGTGCCGGCGAAGACCCGGGGTCAACCTTTAGGCAGATTAATGACGAGCTTCGTTTGTTTGATGAAAAGCTTGATGAAAAGCCTCAGATAATTGCTATAAACAAGGCTGACTTGGAGGAAGTGAAAGTACTCAGGGAAGAAATAGTCCAATCCTTGGATATCGAAGGGACTGACATACACGTCGTTTCTGCTGCAACAGGTGAAGGGATTAGTAAGTTAATTGATGCGGTTTTGGTGGCCCTTGAACCTGAGAAAGTTGGAGATGAAAGACCCTTTAACCCTGTAGTTGTTCAGGTGGAGGATGGCGAAGACAAGGTTCTTTCAGGCGTAGCCGCTATAGATCTTCCCAAAATAGGCTCGCTAGATATGGAAAAAGAGGTACCGGTACTGAGGCCAATACCAAAGAGACAGGGTGTTGGTATATTTATTGAAAATGATGTTTTTGTTGTCGATGCCCCCGGGGTTGAACGTATCGCAGAAAGAATTGATTACGAAGACTGGATGGCTCGTATGCAATTGTATCGACATATGCAAAAAACTGGTGTTGTAAGGGCACTAGAAGGGGCAGGGATAAAGCAGGGGGATACGGTTCGTTTGGGTACCGTTGAATGGGAATGGGATTAATTTGCGCCAGCTGTCAGGCTCTAAGCCGATAGAGAATAGCGTTGGGTGGCGGCTTTGGGCACAGTTGGTTGTTGTGTCGTCAGGGGTTTTTCTAGTCGCTCTTGATGTCACCGTTAACGTCTCCTTACCGGCAATATCTGACTATTTTTCAGCTGAGCCCAGAATTGTATATCTAATGATTACGTTCTATTTGGGAACTACTATAGGTCTCCAGTTGGGCATTGGGGGTGCAGGAGATACTTTCGGACTTCGCCGGATTTTCTTAATAGGGCTTTTTGTTTATACGGTAGCGATGGTTGCTATCAGTTTATCTCCTACCATTAATACCGTTATAGGCTTCAGGGTGCTTCAAGCGCTCGGCAATGCGTCTTTAGCGGCTATTGCTCCCGCATTGGTTACGTCTATGTTTCCAAGGGAAATCAGAGGACGGGCTCTAGGAGTAATGACGGGGATAGGGACCCTGGGAATGATATTAGGCACTATCTCGGCTGGTGCGTTGCTAGAAATATCGTCTTGGAGGTGGATTTTTCTTTTCAGGATACCCTTTTGTCTTATTGCAATAGCCGGGACTTTATTTTTCTTACGAGGGGTCGGCGAAAGAGTAGAAGAAAACAAGAAATTTGACTGGCTTGGGGCTGGCCTGGTGTTCGCTGCAATGACCACCATAGTCCTATTCTTGAACATCGTGGCACTGGTCGGCTGGGTTCGGGGTCAACCTTTTCTTATTTTGTTGATATCAGCCATTATTTGGGTGATTTTCATAAAGCGTCAGAACGTATTTGAACAGCCTTTAATTGACTTGAGGGTGTTAAAGAACATGGTGGTGGCTGGGGGTCTTCTAGCCAACCTTTGCATGTTCATGTCGACATTTGTGAATGTTTTTATACTTCCGTATTTCGTCTCAGAAATAATGGGGGCCTCAGCGACATCTCTGGCAATTTTGCTACTTGTTAACTCACTTGCACTCGCTCTATGTGCGCCTCTAGGGGGATACTTTTCAGACCGTGTCACACCTGGCCCGGTGACCATAGTGGGAACGATACTAATAATCTTTGGATTGTTGTCCTATCAGGCTGTTGAGATAGGAGTGTCTGTTACGGCACTAGCGGTACGAATGACGATCATCGGAGCTGGTATGGGATTATTTCAAAGTGCAAATCTCAACTTAGTTATGAGTAGTGCAGGTAAAGCAAGTCTAGGAACAGGTGGAGCTCTTTCGTCAATAACGAGAGGAATCGGAAATGTGGTCGCCGTTGCACTTTTGGGAGGATTATTCACAGAGGCTTATTCTTCTAGAGGCCATGGGGTGGATATATTGCTCGCTTCAACGACAACAGAATCAGTTGTTGCTTATCTGGCTGCGTTTAAGTTGGTATACTTCGCCGCTGCGGCTATAGCCCTTGGAGCTCTGATAGCGTCTGTTGTTGCTTGGCGGCGAGCTTAATAATGCGCTAATAACGATGAAGGGAAAATACACCGGTATGTCAGATAGCATTGAACGCGAAAAGACGACGGGGCAGAGAAAAAAAGACTAAACCATTCAGGAGGCTGAGAAATGGCTAAATTGCAAGGCGCGCTAACCGGCGTGAAAGTTGTGGCCTGCTCGACTGCGCAAGCAGGAACGGTACCCTATTCGTTGATGGCAGATCTAGGTGCAGAAGTAATAAAGATAGAGGTTCCCAACGGAGGAGATAATTCACGTAGAGCTGGAGAACTGAAGGGTGAAGTGAGTTCTTTTTTTGAGACTAACAACAGAGGAGTAAAAAGCCTAACCCTGAACCTACGGACTGATGAAGCCAAGAAGATACTCCATCAACTGGTCCAAAGGGCTGATATATTCGGTCAAAACTTTAGGCCTGGGGCTGCGGAACGATACGGTTTTGGGTATGAGGAACTAAAAAAAATCAATCCGGCACTTGTGTATGCATCTGTGTCTGGCTATGGACCGGATGGACCTGATGCGGCTCTTCCCGGAACGGACGCGGTTGGACAGGCAATAGGCGGAGTTACAGAAGCGTTCTCAATACCAGGACAGCCGATGCGAACAGGTGTCGCCTCAGTAGCAGATGAAACCTGCGGAATACTTACATTTGGCGGCGTGCTCGCCGCTTTGATCCATGCAAGGGAAACAGGCGTTGGACAAAAGATTGAGACCTCTCTAGTTGGTAGTGCTTTTCGCCTTATGGGTTGGACAATGGCAACTACCATGTGGAAAAACAAACCACCAATCACCGGTGCTCGCATAAATGGGACGAGAGATAGAGCAGGGATAGCAGCTTGTTTTAACGATGCTGATGGAAGACCTCTGGCTATGCAATTGGATGCAAGGCACTGGTTGCCCGCCTTGGAAAGTTTGGGATTTCTAGAGGCAATGGAGGAGGCAGACCTGACCGATCTGGGAATGGCCTTTGAGTCGGAGGAAAAAAAGAATTCAATACTAGACAAGCTTGCGGAACTTTTTGCAACGAATACTCGGGATAATTGGATAAATATCCTTCGGTCTGCAGACATAGTCGCGGCTCCTGTCAACACCATGTTGGAGGCTTCTCAGGATCCAAATATTGTTGACAGTGGATATGTGAAAACGGTAACGCACCCCGAGTTGGGTGAAGAGGTAAAGATACATGGGACACCATGGAAAATGTCAGAAACACCAAGTAAACCAGGGTTTGCTCCAAAATTGGGGGAGCATAATGAACAAATTCTAGGAGAATTAGGATACGACCCTGACAGCATAGCGAACTTGAAAGAGATTGGAGCGATCTAGGATAATTCCCAAGTTTTGTTTAAATTTCTGTCCTAGGACTTGTCTTGAACGGAGGCGACATTGGTCAAATTTGATTATTTTTATGGCGGTCATATTGAGATGCCGGATGCTGGGTTTTCCGCGACTCCTGTTGATCAGAGAGATCTGTCGAATGAAACCCTCTCCTCAGCCTTCTCAGAAGCAAAGGCGATGGCAGAGATTATGGATCCTCTTGGTTTTGACACTCTCTGGATGTCTGAACATCACTTTCAGGCAGAAGGGTTTGGAGGAATACCTAATATTCCAATGACGTGTGTCTATCTCGCTGAAAACACAAAGAGTTTGAATTTCGGCGGTTTTTTTAACACGGTTCCTGCATGGCATCCCCTTAGGCTTGCCGAGGATTTTGCGTCAGCTGATGTAATGACAGGTGGCAGAGTGCGATTTGGGGTAGGCAGGGGATATATTTTGAGAGAAGTCGAAACCTTGGGATCCCCTCTCGAAGATGACCATGCAAATAGGGACTTGTTTGAGGAGCAAGTGGAAATCATTATAAAGGCGTGGACAGAAGATTCTTTTTCCCATCATGGTACCCATTATGAGATACCTGCGGAGGGATTACATAGAGGCAAGGAATTGAGGGAGATTACTCTTGTTCCTCGTCCTCTCACCAGACCGGTGGAGTTCTGGCAGCCAATCGCAAGTGGCAGTCAGAGAGGGATGGAGTTCATGGTCAGCCACGGAATAAAAGGAGTGATAGCAGGTGGAACTGCACCAGGCGGTTCAGCCGAGAAGACCGCACAACGGTGGAGAGAAACTTTAGTAAATGCCGGTCAGGAAGCAGCTATAGGTGAGGGACTGGCTCTGGGTGTCCAGATACATATGGCCGACTCGGAGAGAAAAGCTATTGAGCAAGCAACGCCCTATTTCGAAGAGCAATTGAAAGTGCTAGCACCTTTAGGAATGGTAAAAAACTTGTCGAAGGAGCAAATAGAGGCTACGGCCGATCCCGCTAAAGCTTTGCTTGTTGGATTACCTACCCTGCAAGATGCCGTTGCTGACGGAACATGGATCTGTGGTCCACCTGACAAGATAAAACAGGACATCGCTGGAATTATTGAGAGATTTCCAAAAATCGAAAGGATATCAGTCGGGTTAGGCGGCCTTGGCATCCCTCCAAGTGTTATACGAAAAGATTTAGAATGGTTTGGAAAAGAGGTTTTACCGCAATTCAGGGAGTAACCAACAAGGTTGAAGTAAATCAAAATGATCCTAGATGTATTACACATTGATATAATTCTTGGCGGCGCCGATGTAGCTCAGTGGTAGAGCAGCTGTTTTGTAAACAGCAGGTCGTCGGTTCGAACCCGACCGTCGGCTCCATTTTAAGTTAATGCTTCCTAGTCAAACAATCTTCAAATCCGTTGGCAGCAGTCCCGTGACTGGTGTGGTGGGTTCGACTCCCTCGTGCTCCTGCCAAAGCTAAACAGTGCCTGAGCGTTGTTTAGTAAATAGATCGAGTAATGAGATAACGAAAAGGCCTTTAAGTAGGTTTTGTCGACACGGTCTGATATTGGGTGGTGGAGCCGGTATTAATATTCCTTCAAAGTAGTATTTCTAGGCATGATTCGGCATATAGAAAAATTAATTAGCAGTAAGGGATTGAACTTCAGTTCTTAGACAAAACTTGTTAGGGGAGATTCGAACCTTCTTTGTTTGCTTCTCTATTGTTTTGGCAGATCATCTGTATTAGGAAAATGATTTCTGAACCTCGATGAAGCAAAACCTGCAATATATTGATTGTCTGTCGTTTTCGATTCCGCGAGATTAGCAAATCGTGACTGTGAGGGTTGTCTCCTAGAACAAATAGGTTAAAGTAACGCCCAAAGTAGTTTATAAGAAGTTCATAGATAATGAAGGTCTCTAATGCCCACAGAAAACATGGAAAACAATGCTGATCAGGCCCAGCCAGATGATAAAAGTCATGAAATAGTCAAAGATGAGACTCAATATGTAGATGAGCCATCTGATAGTTTGTCAGTGGATGCATTCGAATTTATTGGGAGAATGGCGAATAGTCGAGGAAACGAGAATAAAAAGGATAAACCGAGAAATTAGCATTAACAGATATGGAGGTTTGATATGAACAGCGAGGTTGACGTAAATATCATAGGCACCGGCAAAGTGAAGTTTGGTTTGGAGTATAGGGATTTACTTTCCGATCAGGGTGTGTGCATTAATGTTTTCGGTGAGGTAGACGGCGAAGAAGTCGAGTTACTGAGGTTTGATTGTTTCGATCATGAACCCCATTATCATTACGGTCCTGAAAAACAAAATAAGCGCTTGATGCTGGACTCTACGAAGGAGGGTGACTCGCTGGATTGGGTTCTGAATAAATTTTATAGTCGTCTCCCTG
>NZSI01000003.1 GCA_002696685.1 Chloroflexota bacterium
GCAGTGGCCGGTACAGGTGTAGCAGTGGGTGGTACGGGTGTAGCGGTGGGTGGTACAGACGTAGCGGTGGGTGGTACAGACGTAGCGGTGGGCGGTACAGATGTAGCGGTGGGCGGTACAGGTGTAGCAGTGGGCGGTGCAGCTACCACAGTAGCCACTGTAGACTCTTGGGAAGTTGATACCTCGGAGCCACAGGCGATCATCCAAACAGATGAGACCAACAAACTTACTAGAAAAATATACCGACTATTTAGCATAATGTCGCTCGCAATTAGTCCCCACTAAAATTTAATAGCAAAAATCTCTCATACCATTTCTATGGTCAATTTATCCAGCCAAAAGCATAGGAAGTGGACATTCTAACAAATTCTCTCTGGTGCAGGTTTAAAATTTATCCCATAAAACAAGAGGTAATTTTTATTATGCCTATTCTCTTTCTGAGCGTAGGACTTTGGTTACCTGAGATTGCATAATGTCAACATATCGATCCCCCTTGGAATTCAACGAATCAGATCAGCCTGTTAACATCACGAAAGAACCATTTAACATAAAATATAGATTATAGATAACATTTAACAAATTTTTTGGAAGAATATCGGGACCTCATAAAGAACTTATAATCCTTTATCTTCATTAGATACTCAGGAAAGCAGTACCGAGATTTTTCAACGCAGATAATAAACCAAACATATAGGTAAGGTGAAAAATGTCGACTCAAAACGGCAACGGAGGCCCCCTCTCTGGCATCAGAATGTTAGATCTGGGACGCTATCAAGCAGGCCCAAGATGCGCACTCATGTTTGCGCGAATGGGTGCTGAAGTAATAAAAGTTGAGGCTCTCAAGGGTGATGAAAGCAGGCAAAATGGCCCAACAGTAAGAGGGCAGAGTGCCTACTGGGTGCAATACAACAGTGGCAAAAAAAGCCTCGCGATCGATCTCAGGACAGACAAAGGAAAAGAGGTATTAACCAGATTAGTTAAAAAATCTGATATTTTCCTACAGAACTTTCGACCGGGAACCATAGATATTATGGGTTTCGGATACGACGTTCTGAAGAAACTGAATCCCAAAATAATCATGATAAACGCTTCAGCGTACGGTCAGTACGGCCCCCATAGGGATAAAGTTGGCTTTGACCCTATTGGACAGGCCATGGGAGGCTTGATGTCGCTGACCGGACTAAAGGGGGATCCTCCCATAAAAACTTACTTTCCCTTAATTGACAGAATAACCTCTTTACATGCAACCATAGGAGCCTTAGCTGCATTATGGGAAAGAGAGATATCCGGGGAAGGTCAGGCAATTGACGTATCTCTCGCCGATACAGGTTTCACAGTTAATGAAATACCCCTAGCAGCTTACCTTGGAGATGGATATATAACGGAAAGAGCCGATAGTTATGGCGGAGCCGACAATCCTCTTGGGGGAATGTACGAAACTTCAGATGGTTTTGTAATTATTGCCGCTGGAAATGACAACATTTTTAAACGGCTGTGTGAAGCTATAGAAAAACCAGAATGGATAACAGATGAAAGATTCGCCTCAAGGGCTTCACGGGCGGAGAATGGTGAAGCTATAAATTCTGTGTTGTCTTCCTGGTTTTCTAAACGAAAAATGAAGGACTCAGTAGAGTACTTGTCAGGATTTAGTATTGCCTGTGCTCCCGTAAACAATGTCGAACAGGCTGCACAGGAATCGCACCTACACGAGAGAGAAATCTTAATGGAAGTCCCAGATCCAATCGCTGGGAAAATTCACGTCGCCGGCAAAATGATAAAGTTCAGCCGAACGGAAATGGTTGTTGGTTCAACGCCCACAGTAGGCCAGCACACCGAAGAGATACTAAGGGATATTGCTGAGTATACCGAAGATGAAATTGAAGAGTTGGAAAACGGTAACGCAGTCGCCCGCGGGTAAGATTCTTTAAACTTTTCACTGCCGGAAACAAAAGGGAATTCCCAATTCTGAAAACCCCTTTTGTTTCCGGGACTTGAATTGTAGAAACTTCGTCTAAGGAAATCACTAATATGATTAAAACTGCCTTGACTGATTTATTGGGCATTAAACATCCCATCTTAAATGCACCTATGGCTAGCAGCGCTACAGCGCAATTGGCCGGGGCGGTGTCAGCTTCCGGCGGATTCGGCATGCTGGGAATGGGAAGCACTGTTCCCGACCCCGAGTGGCTAGCTTTAGAGATTAAACGTGTTCGTGAGATCACTAATAATCCTTTTGGTGTCGGTTTCATAACTAGTGTTGCTGGCATAGAAAAAATGGTGGAAGTAGCAATAGAAGCCAAGGTGGATCTGATTGGTCATTCATTTTCTGACCCCTCCCCTTTTATGTCTGATGCTAAAAAGGCTGGCATAAAGGTGGTCACCCAAGTCCAGACCGTAGAGCAGGCGGCCCATGCCAGAGATGCTGGAGTAGATTTAGTGGTTGCACAGGGCACTGACGGGGGAGGACATACAGGATATATTGGCACAATTTCAATCGTTCCTGCTGTAGTAGATGCATGCCCGGGAATACCTGTGATAGCAGCGGGGGGAATAGTAGATGGAAGAGGAATGGCTGCTGCCCTAGCACTGGGAGCCAGCGGAGTCTGGATTGGCAGTAGGTTCGTTGCGTCAAAGGAATGGGCTGGTGCCGAGTGGGCAAAAGAAGCCTTAACGTCAGCTGGTACAGATGACACCGTGATCACAAGATCATATGATCTCGCCATGGACGCCCCATTCCCATCCGATATTGGACATAGGGTTCTTAGTAACGCATTTACTGACCGCTGGCACGAAAACTATCAAGAATTGTTAGACAATAAGGAAGACATTAAAACAGATCTTGCCTTAGCAACCCAGAATGCCGATTTAAATATCGCCCCAGTGAGTGCTGGGAGCGGTTCCGGTCCAATCAAATCGATAGAGAAAGTGTCTGACATAATGCAGACTATTGTGAGCGATACTGAATCGATATTGGCGGATTTGACAGACTAACTGCCAACAAAGCCACAGTAGATAAACCAGTCAGTCCAAAAACTACTTTTAACGTCGCATTGTCCTAACTTTTCGCAATCACACTTTTCGGATTCAGATTGCCGATTCGGCCACTCTCTGTGCCAGCACTACTGTCTATCACGGCGTTCACCAATGTCGGTTTGCCAGAATCCATAGCCTCATTAACCGCTCTGCTCAACTCATCCGGTGTTATTACGTTAACACCCACTCCGCCGAAAGCTTCAATTATTTTGTCGTAGCGGGCATCTTTTACGAACACTGTGGTGGCGGCGTCTGCACCGCCCGTGGGATTGGTCTCCATTCCGCGATAGATCCCGCTGTTATTGAACACGACCACACAAATCGGTAAGTTATAACGACAAATTGTCTCTATTTCCATAGCGGAAAACCCAAAGGCACTATCTCCCTCGATAGCTAGTACCGGTTTGCCTGTCTCCACTGCCGCAGCGATTGCCGATCCCATCCCAATCCCCATAACACCCCACGTTCCAACATCAAGACGCTTGCGGGGCTTGTAAATATCAATGATTGTGCGCGCAAAATCTAGGGTGTTCGCACCTTCGTTTACAAGAGTTGTATCCGGCCGTTCCTTGATAATAGTCCGTAATACCCCGAGTGCTCCGTGGAAATCCATTGGCTGGTTCATGTTCTGTAATCTGGGTGCCATCCTGGCAACATTCGTTTCCACTTTAGAGGTTACCTCGTTGGTCCAGACACTTGGCGCCATCGTCCACGTCTCTCCCATCCCGTCTAGGAGAGCTTTGACACATGAGCCGATATCACCAACTATTGGAGCAGCGATTTCAACATTGCTATCCATCTCCCTAGGCTCAATATCAATCTGAATAAGCTTTTTAGGCTGGTCACCCCATGTCTTGCCTTTGCCATGAGACAGTAGCCAGTTTAGCCGTGCACCAACCACCATTACAACGTCCGATTCCTTCAAAACCAGTGAGCGAGCTGCTGAAGCAGACTGCGGGTGAGTATCAGGCAACAACCCCTTTGCCATGCTCATTGGGAGGTAGGGAATTCCACTCTTTTCAACCAAAGCCCGAATCTCATCATCGGCTTGTGCATAAGCAGCACCTTTCCCAAGAATGATGAGAGGACGCTCCGCAGAGTTGAGTAGTTGCAGTGCACGCTGTATCGACTCTGGAGAGGGAATTTGCCGTGGTGAAGGATCGACCACCTTAACAAGAGATGCAGCACCTACATTAGAATCCACCACTTGAGCAAGAAGTTTTGCCGGCAGGTCAAGATAAACACCACCTGGGCGGCCAGAAACAGCAGAACGTATTGCACGAGCAATTCCGATACCAATATCCTCTGCATGTAAGACTCGGTAAGCGGCTTTGCAAAGTGGCCTTGCAACGGCGAGTTGGTCCATTTCCTCGTAGTCTCCCTGCTGCAGATCAACGATCTCCCGCTCCGATGAACCACTGATTAGAATCATTGGGAAGCAATTAGTAGTAGCATGAGCTAAGGCTGTAAGACCGTTAAGAAAACCAGGTGCTGACACAGTCAAACAAATTCCGGGTTTCTTAGTTAGGAAACCTGATGTTGCCGCAGCATAGCCTGCGTTTTGTTCATGTCGAAATGAGAGTATTCTCATACCAGATGCCTGCATCATTCGTCCGAGATCAGTAATTGGAATCCCTGGCACGTTATAAATCGTGGTTATTCCATTTAGCTTAAGAGCATCAATCACGAGATTAAAGCCATCCGTTAAATCTTTAACCTCCTCTATTTCGTCATCTTTTATGGGGGTTGTTACTTCAGGCATATTTTCTCCTAATGTAGATCCAGTCTCATATATAGTTCTTGCACTATTTCCGAAACATATCCATCAAGTTTTAACACTTTTGATGAACGGGATAATACTATAACTGACCAGATTTGAACTTGCCCAATTTATTTATCACTAGAGACTCATGTTCAATAAACGGGGCTAAAGTCCTAGTCAAGGTCGTAAAGTTTGCTTCAAGAAATGAACTCATATAGGACTTAAAGAGAATGCACCGGCGGAAAAACTGGAGCTCAATCTCTCCGGGATGTTCCCATCATCTATAATCGGCTACAGAAAAGAATAGATATTGGGTAAGGAGAACATATTTTGTCTGAATTAAACGACGATGAGATTCGGGCTTTGGCTAAATCCGTTGATCTTGATATCCCTGACTCCGATATTACGGACGTCAATTACAGCCTAAATGCCATGCTACAAGCCATAGACGATATTACCTCTGAAGGGATTAGTGCGATCGAACCACTACCTATTATTATCCAAAAAGAAGATTGAATATTATGAGTAATCAAGAATTAGTTTTCCTATCGGCAGCCAACCTAGCTTCCGAAATACAAAATAAACAAATTTCTCCAGTAGAGGCTGTTGAAGCTTATCTTGACCGAATAAACCATGTTGACCCAAAGTTGAACGCATATATCACCGTTTTAGCTGATAAAGCTTTAGAGGCAGCTCATCAGTCAGAAAGTGATATTACCTCCGGAGTGAACAAAGGCTCTCTACATGGGGTCCCAGTTGCGATTAAAGATCAGATTTACACCAAGGGAATACGAACCTCGAGTGCGTCTAAAATTCGCTCTGGCTTCGTACCAGACTTCGATGCAACCGTTGTGAACGGACTAAAAAGGTCTGGAGCAATTATTCTCGGTAAGTTGAACATGACTGAATTTGCTATGGGCGATCCGATAACCTCAGCTTTCGGAGTCACACACAATCCGTGGGATCTAGATAGAAATCCTGGAACATCAAGTACCGGTTCAGGAGCGGCCACTGCGTCTTTTATGTGTGCCTCATCCCTCGGCGAGGATACAGGAGGATCAGTTCGTGGCCCTGCAGCCAATTGTGGAATAGTAGGCATCAGGCCTACGTGGGGGCGAGTGAGTAGGTATGGCGTGGATGGAGCATCATGGTCCCTAGATACCATAGGACCTATTTCTCGGACAGTGAAAGATTGCGCCTTAACATTGGGGGCCATTGCCGGATTCGATCAAAATGACCCCTATACAAGAAACATCCCGGTACCGGACTATGCTGCCTGTCTTACAGGTGACGTGAAAGGACTCAAAATTGGCTTAGTTAAAGAGTTCCTTGACACTGAAGTGATGGGAGTAACTCAAGCGGTGCGACAAGGTGTTATGGACGCCGCTGAATTGCTTGCTAGTCTAGGTGCCGAAGTGGAGGAAACATCCCTACCGTTAGCGCCAGTTTCGGGGGTTGCAAGCAGAATAATAAGTGCTGTTGAACGCTCAAGTTTGCATCCAGAATGGCTTCGGGATAAACCAGATGATTTCCACCACAATACCCGGGTCGCTTTTAGTGTGGGTGAACTAATCCCTTCACAGGTTTACTATAAGGCACAAAAGTTACGCACGCTTGTTAGGAAACAGACGCTGAAGGCACTCGAAAAATTTGACGTGCTAGCAATGCCAGTTGCTTCTGAACCGGCAACCATCATGAATCTAAAGCCTGGTATAGAGAGTAAAGAAGCGGCAGTTAATGCATTAACCGAAGGGTCATACAGAGGTTTGTTCAGCATGGTTAGCGGTCCAGCTATGTCTATCTGCTGTGGCTTCTCGACGGAAGGAAATAATAAGCTACCACTAGCTCTCCAGCTTGCGGGTCGACCTTACGATGAGTCAACCTTAATGAACGTTGCTTATGCTTATGAACAAAATACTGACTGGCATCTCGAGCGCCCTCCCCTATAAACGAAATCAGAGGTAATCTCGAAGGTAACAGGAATTAAGCATTGTTCAGCGAGTCCAGAAGAGTCCACTCTTGCCCAGCCTCTGCGCCACCTCTTCACGTTGCTCTCTTTGCTTGTTCGCCCATTGGGAGATGTAGTCCCCATCAAGCCTGTGCTTTGCCACTTCGACATTAGCCCACGTCAGCTCATCGTCCAGAGACAAGCTCCCCTCAATGGAGTCCGGGTTAAACTGAGACCAGTTCCGCATGTGCTCTTCCGACCGGAAGAAGTTCATCTGGCCTCAAGCTTCGGTGGGTGCCGTCTTCCCTATAGGCAGGTTTCTGTGCCCAACTATGGTGGAGGGATCGGCAGCGATAACATGCCCGTCACGCATCTGAATGCTGATCCCTTCATTGCAGTCAAGACAGGGAGAATCGATACTCACCGTTTTACCGGGAAACAGCCAGCTAACAGCCAGCGCATCAGGCCCTCAAATGCCAAACCATTTCTGTTGGCCATCCACAGTGATTCGAAAAGGGGTGGGTATTAACGAGAACGGAGTAAGAGTGGCGATCCAATCAGTACCTGGATTCAGCCTTATTCCACTAGGTACGGCTTCTGCGAGATCATGCACTAACTGTCGGCCGTACTCAGTAGAACATCCCAAGCCAGTGGCTAGGTCACTGTAATGGGCCTGTCCCGTCTCCACTATATGGTTTACGAGGAAATGATAGGCTTTATCAAGGACCTGAGTATCTGTCATGGTACATCCTCCACCGACAACTATCGTCTCAAATGGCCATCCCTAACTTGAGGGCATTATACACATCAGATAGCATACAGATTCACGGCCCCCTAAATTTAGTGATTGCAGAAAGTTCGTAACCATTTTGTGACCAAACCCAGGATTTCCCACGCAGCGCAATTCTGTAAAGCATGGAAATACATAACTAAAAGTAGTGGTACCCCTAACAGGACTCGAACCTGTGCCTCCGGTTTAGGAATTGTACAGAGCCAGTTTTTGAACGTGCCGCGGTATACCGATTTAGCTTCAATTGTTCGTAAAACACATTCTACCTTTGATGGCTAATCCTTTCTTTTATTGGTGCGTCTTTGGATTTATGTGACCAAATTGTGACCAAATATATATACAATTTCATAACATAGAATCTCGTTTATATAAGTTACTGGACATGTAGAACAAATATTCTATAACATTGTATAAAGAGCAAATTAATTATCAGTACATGGGTGCTTAATATTGAAGATAAAATCTGGTCATCTAACATTCATTGACCTATTCGCCGGATGTGGAGGGGGAACTCAACCATCTCCGGATATAGACGCCACGGTTGAAGCCAGGGTTCAGGCAGAGCTTGCAACTGCGGCAAATATAGAGGCCCGTGTGAAGGATGAACTGGCAAAGGCAATGCCAACATCCACTGTTACCCCGATGCCTACCGTGACGGATTCAACACCAAAACAACATCTACAGCAACACCGAACTCCATGACGCCGGCACAGAGACATCACAGCCAAGGGGTGAGCCTCTATGACAGTGGTGAATACCAGAAAGCTATAGAGGAATTCTCCCAAACTATAGAACTAGACCCACAGGACGCTGAGGCCTACTACAGCAGAGGTCTTTCATACGCGAATCTGGGGCAATATGAGAGAGCAATTGAAGACTATGACAAGGCTATCGAACTGGAGCCACAGTACACTTGGGCTTACAACAACAGAGGTAGTTCATACCGCAAACTGGGGCAATACGAGAGAGCAATTGAGGATTTTGACAAGGCTATAGAACTGGAGCCACAGTACCCTTGGACCTACGACAGCAGAGGTCTTTCATACGCGAATCTGGGGCAATATAAGAGAGCAATTGAGGACTTTAACAAGGCTATAGAACTGGACCCCCAGCTCGATTTGGCCTACGCCAACAGGGGTGTTTCATATGACGAACTGGGGCAATATGAAAGAGCAATTGAGGACTATGACAAGGCTATAGAACTGGAGCCACAGTTCGCTCAGGCCTACGCCAGCAGGGCTTCTTCTTACTTTTTGTTGAAACAAGATGAGAGAGCAATTGAGGATTACAATCAAGCGATTAAGATTGACCCAAATGACGGATATGCTTATTACTGGCGAGGTCAGGCACACTCACAGCTGGGAAACTCAGCCCAATCAGCCAAAGACCTGGCGAAGGCTGAGGAGCTTGGGTACGAACCAGACTAATGCTAATCCCTAGCGGCCTCCCATAACGGCTAGAGTATGCCCCGAGACATATGATGCTTCATCTGAAGCCAAAAATAAGACTGCATCTGCGACTTCACTAGGCTGCCCTAACCTACCAAACGGGGTCATGCGGTTGGGGCTAAAGTCCACAGTTTCATTAAGTTTTCGTAACTTTGCACCCGCTATTTTCGTATCGATTGGACCTGGTGCAACGCAATTAACATTGATGTTATGTTCGGCCAGTTCAAGAGCCAAGTCTCGCATGAATCCATGTATCGCTGCCTTAGAGGCTGAGTAAGCAGACCCTCCTTCGTAATAGGCTGTCCATGGTGTGCCTTCTCGAGCCCCAGATGACAAACAAATTATTTTTCCTTGTTTTCTTTGAATCATGTGAGGTACAGCGGCTTTACTGCAAAGAAATGTCCCACGTAGATTTAATTTGATAGTGTAGTCCCAATCTTCCACCGGCATTTCCCAGATTTTTGAATTTCGGCTGCCCCCAACATTGTTGACCAGAATATCAATTTGCCCAAAATGTGCGATTGCAGACTCAATTAGTTGGGATGCTGGCTCTTCTTCAGTGATGTCACCAATTAATGTGACGACCTCGCCACCTTCGTCACGGATTTTTGTCGCTGTAGCCTCTAACCCTGTTTCATCTATATCGCCTAAAACTAGTCTGGCACCTTCTTGTGCCAAGCGATACGAGATAGCTTCACCTAATCCTCTCGCAGCTCCCGTGACAATAGCGACCTGATCTTGAACGCGCCCCATCCTATCCTCCTTATCCGTGCAATTAGGATTGTAAATTTTCAGATATATAAACCTTAGTTAAGATGACTTCAATCCCGCGTGTTCAAGGGCAGCTCTACAAACATCTTCGTCTTCTTGCGACTTACCGCCGCTAGCTCCTACTGCACCAGCTATCTCTCCGCCCTTGTAAATTGGAACTGCACCCTGACCCATAATGAAATGTCCATCTTGAAGAACAGTGAAGGCCTGAAATACTGGCCATCGTGATCTGTCTTCGAGTTCTCCAGATGGTTCACCAAAACAAGCTGACGCAACTGCTTTTCCTCTTGATATGACTGGCGTTCTCCATGAGGCGCCATCCGTTCGGATCATGGCAATGAGATCCCCTCTGGCGTCGGTAACTGAAACGCTCATTTTGACGCCAAGTTCTTGTATTTTAGTCTTGGCTCCCTCGATTATTGTTTCTGCTTCTTGCAAAGTAATTGTAGGCATGATATTCCCCTATTTTGACGCACTAAGCTGATAGATTTTCCAGTTCACAGTCCACAACTTCTTCTAAAGTAATTTTTGGAATAATACCATCCCTATAGAAACCCTTATCAAACATTTCAAGGGGTGTCACGGAGCATTCTCTCCAATGCGAACCATGAACGGGGTAGGGGTGCGAAAAAGTGGTGCCCAGGAAGGGACTCGAACCCCCACTCTCTTACCGAGAAGCGGATTTTAAGTCCGCCGCGTCTACCATTCCGCCACCTGGGCATTTTACATTCCAACTGCTAAAAGCAGAGCACATATTATAACTGGTTAAGAGTAAGAAATGTGCCCTGGTTAGATTTGATCATTATTGATCAAATCTGTCAGACAAAAGGAACTAAATCGAGGCTTCAATAGAACCACTAGTGACCATTTCAACCATAATTTTCATCAAAATTATGCCTAGACATCCGGACTGAAAATCCCCCTACCTCCAATGTAATCCAATAGCCATAAAACTGCCTTAAATAAAAATGAGGGCGATGCTATATCGCCCTCATTCAAATTTACAACATAGTATATATTGCTGGTTTTTAGGCTATAAACAAAGGTCCAAACACTAATGCCACTATGGACATTAATTTAAGCAGTATGTTCAGTGCTGGTCCCGATGTGTCCTTGAATGGGTCTCCGACCGTATCACCTACAACCGCGGCTGAGTGCTGGTCAGATCCTTTTCCTCCCAAATTGCCTGCCTCAATATACTTCTTGGCATTGTCCCAAGCTCCACCCGCATTTGCCATCATTATTGCGAATAAGAACCCGGTAGCAATGGACCCTACAAGAAGCCCGCCTAGAGCTCCAGGACCCAAAATTATGCCAACCACAATTGGAACCACAACGGCAATAAGACCTGGCATTACCATTTCTTTCATCGCACCTTGTGTAGATATATCAACAGCCCTTGCGTAATCCGCATCAGCTGTTCCCTCTAGCAAGCCTTCTATTTCTCTGAATTGTCTCCGGACCTCTTGCACCATCGCATATGCTGCTCTTCCTACAGCCTGCATAGTAAGCGCTGCAAACAAGAAGGGCATAATCGCACCGATTATAAGGCCCATCATAACTTTTACATTCATTACATCCAGGGTCTGAAGGCCTACTGCCTGAGCGTAGGCAGCCATTAAGGCAAGTGCTGTAAGAACAGCGGATCCTATAGCAAAACCTTTTCCTGTAGCCGCTGTTGTATTACCCAGCGAATCTAAAGCATCTGTTCGCTCTCTAACCTCTGGATCAAGTCCTGCCTGCTCAGCAATTCCACCAGCATTATCAGCCACTGGACCATAAGCATCAGTTGCCAGAGTTATACCTAAAGTTGACAGCATACCAACTGCAGCAAGGGCGATTCCATACAATTCTGCGAATTCGTAAGAGAGCCACATCGCTACAATGATAACCAAGCCTGGAATCACTGTGCTAATCATGCCGAGACCTAGTCCACCGATCATAATTGTTGCGGGCCCAGTCTCCGACTGTTCAGCTAATTTTTTGGTAGGGCTATATTCGTAGGACGTATAGTACTCAGAGGCAGTACCTATTAATTGCCCTGCTACCAAACCTATCAACACAACCCAGAAAAGGTTGAAGTCGAGACCCAAAAGAACAATCAATCCTCCTGTTCCAATTAGGACAAGGGCGCCAGCTGAAAAAATTCCCGTCCTCAGGGACCATAGGAGTCGACCCATGTCAGCTCCTTCCCCTGTTCTAACTAAAAAGGTACCGATTATTGAAGCAATGATTCCTATGGATGCAACCAGAAGAGGAAACAACTGTAACTCTAAAGTTTTGGCCCCTAGGAACGATGCACCTACCGCTGCTAAGGCGACAGTCGCAATTATCGATCCCACATAGGACTCAAAAAGGTCAGCTCCCATACCTGCAACGTCACCAACATTATCCCCGACATTGTCAGCTACAGTAGCAGGGTTGCGGGGATCGTCCTCGGGTATTCCTTGTTCTATCTTACCTACCAAGTCCGCCCCCACATCGGCAGCTTTGGTAAAAATTCCTCCGCCAACCCTGGCGAACAAGGCTATTGATGATGCTCCAAATCCAAATCCAGCCACTATAGATGCATCATTACTAAAAACAATAAGCATCAAAGTCACACCTATAAGTGCAAGCCCTACCACCGACATGCCCATTACCGCACCACTGTTAAAGGCCACCCTTAAAGCTGGGTTCAAACCTTGCATTGCTTGTACTGTGGTTCGGGTGTTTGCCCTGACGGCTATGCTCATGCCTATAAAGCCTGCCAATCCTGAACCAAAAGCTCCAACCAAGTAAGCAATCGCAGTGCCGACAGGTATTGAGGAAGTGCTCGGTTTGTCAATTCTACCCGTGACATCGAGGTCGACAAAAACGGCTAGAATAACTGCCATAATTGCAACAAATATAGCTAACAGCCGATATTCCCGTGATAGAAACGCCATGGCCCCGTCTTGAATGGCCTTAC
>NZSI01000004.1 GCA_002696685.1 Chloroflexota bacterium
AATCTTTTCGCAGCTTCTGATATCACCTCGGGGTCTTTCAGAGCTGCTGTATTCAGGGAGGCCTTATCAGCCCCAGATTCCAGTATCCTTCGCACATCCGATTCTGTCCTTATTCCCCCTCCGACAGTCAAAGGAATAAAAACCTGTTCGGACACATCTTTAACGACGCTCAAAATTGTATTCCTGGAGTCGGAAGAGGCCGTGATGTCAAGGAAGACAAGCTCGTCAGCTCCTTGCTTGTCGTAGTAAGAAGCTAGTTCAGCGGGGTCGCCAGCATCTCTTAAGTCTACAAAACTAATCCCCTTTACTACTCGTCCAGCATCCACGTCCAAACAAGGAATAATTCTTTTGGTAAGCAATATGACATTCTCCGATTGTTCTACTTGAGAAACAAAAGCATATAGGCCATTTCAGACAAATCATGCCTCATGTAAAACCGGAATCCTTTATCCTCGGCCATAGCACGACATTCATCCTGAGATATTCTGGACTTAATCGCAGGGCCTTGATCAGTGTAATCTTTTCGCCATTCCATTAGGGCTAACCAGGCGCCATTCTTCATAACTCTATGAGCTTCTCCTAGAATATCAGACGGCGCTTTAGAAGCTTGTTTAAAAAAAGATGCCATAACGCCGTCAAGGCTTTCATCTTTTAAAGGAAGTTTCTTCTCATTAGCCATATGCCTAGCTTTCACATTAGAAAGCCGTATATTTTTCAACTCCCGCCTAGCTACTGTGAGATTCGCTTTAACGGAGTCAAATGCCGTCACTCTTCCCCTGTAAACTGCCTTTCCCAAAGGAACTGAGAGGGTACCTACACCACAACAAAGATCTGCAATTTCATGGTAGGGCATTATAGGAAGCAAGGAAATAATATGATATATATCCAAATCCCTAGGGGAAGGACGAGTCAATTTATCTTGCGCATTTTTAGCCACGGCGACAAAGTCTCCTCATTTTCAAATCTCAATCACGACTCGAACAACTTCGAGCATTCATTTTATCGTATCTTATTAATCGCGTTCAGAGCCTCTTTTAGATCCACGTGACCTGTATATATAGCCCTGCCTACTATTACAGCCTCGACTCCCAATCTGACGAGGCACAAAATGCTATCCAGACTAGATATACCACCGGCGGCAATAACGTTAACCTTTGACATGTTTACCAAATTACTAATGGCATCGAAATTAGGTGTGGACAAAGTACCATCTCGGTCAATATCGGTGTACATGCATCGGATTACACCTAACGAAAACATATTAGAAACCAAATCGGCAGCTTCGACCTGACTGGTCCTTGTCCATCCATCGAGAGCAACAACCCCAGATCTCGCATCAACACTGACGATTACGGATTCCCTTCCTACTGACTCCATTATAGCCGTCAATTCCTTGGGGGAATCAACAGCCACAGTGCCAAGAATAAGCCTATCAACTCCGATATCCGAATAGTTCTTCGCCACTTCCAAAGAGCGTATTCCACCTCCAACTTGAATCCTCGTTGTTGTAGCTCTGCAAATACTTTCTACCACGTCATAGTTGGAAGTGGACCCTGATTTAGCACCATCGAGGTCAACAATATGCAAGTATTCAGATCCTTCTGATTCCCACCTTAGCGCCATTTCAACAGGGTCATCCGAAAACACAGTAACCTGCTCGTAGTCTCCCTGAAGTAGCCTCACACATTTCCCATCTTTTATATCTATCGCAGGAATGATTTCCACCTGATTATCCTTGAGATGAGGACTTAACGTATCTCACGAAATTTCTATATATATTAAGACCATTTTGACCACTCTTTTCAGGATGAAACTGAACTGCAACGACATTATCAAATGCGACAGCACTGCAGAAGTCTCGTCCGTATTCAGTATGCCCAGCTATAATCGATGAATCCTTGGGAACAGCCACGTAGCTGTGAACGAAATAAAAATAAGAGTTCTGAGGAACTCCTTGAAGAACTGGATGATCAGTAGTAAACCGGACAGAATTCCATCCCATATGAGGTACCTTCTGCCCCTGAGGAAGTTTCTCCACCCTACCCCTTAAAACACCTAGTCCTCGTTCATCTCCTTCATCAGATTCCTCCAATAGCAATTGGAGCCCCAAACAAACTCCCATAAATGGCTTTCCGGACTTTATCCATTCCACCAAGACTTCATCCAAACCTTGGTTTCTTAGATTTACCATGGATGAGTCACAAGAGCCCTGTCCAGGAAACACTACAGCATCAGAATTCTCTACATCAGTAGCATTCCCAGACACTTTGACTAATGCTCCTGATTTTTCCAAGGCTTTTTCAACACTCCTAATATTTCCCGCCTGGTAGTCGATTACGGTTATTCTTGGGCTTTCAGTCTCTTTATTCGTCATCCGAAATCCTTTGTCCGGTTATAACTTCGGGAGAAATATCGCGATCTTCATACCTAGCCATCATAAAAAGAAGATCAGAAAGCCTGTTTACAAATTTCAGCATTTCCCCATTAACCAACATGGAGTCAGAATCCAAAGCAACGAGACGTCTCTCCAGCGTCCTCACCCCAGTTCTCGCCACATCTAATGCAGCTGAACCTGGTGATGCCCCTGAAACTATGAAGTCGGAAGGCAAGTCGACAGAGTCAGAAAGTTTATCTATATATTTTTCCAATTCCGTTATCATTTCAGAGTCAATAGTATGGTAATGGTCAGTAAGTTTCTCGTGATTTTCTGGAAGAGTTGCTAGCTCTGCCCCAACAGTGAACATACGATTTTGTATATGGAGTAACAATTCCTTATTGTCCTTATCTAGACATAATGCCCTAGCCAAACCCATATACGAAACCACGGAGTCAGCCTCGCCGTAAGCCTCGCATCGGGCATCAGACTTTGGGACCCGTCCACCGAAAAAAAGTCCCGTCTCTCCTTGATCGCCCGACTTCGTGTATATCTTCAATGTGACTCTCCGATTTAGTTAGATGAACCCCATAAATCTAAGGATATGTTTTGGCCAACATAGTGCCCTGATTATATCAGTGACATACATCAAAAAAGACAACAACTATCAAAGGAAGATTCCAAGAATATTGCAACTTTATAGACCGCACAAACAACGGCAACCTAAAATTGTACCAAGCTCCGAATGAGGAACCCAGGGAGCTAACCCATACCTTTTATACAACCTCGGCTGGTAGCATAAACACCTATTAGATATTCGGCTGTGGCGTAGTTCTCAAATAATCCTTGACGATTGTATGCCCTTTAGGAAACTTACCGGGGATATCCTCAGTAGGTACGGCCGGAATCACTATACAATCTTCCCCATGCTTCCAATCAACAGGAGTCGCTACCTGGTACTCAGCAGTTAGTTGAAGTGAATCTATGACTCTGAGAATTTCAACAAAATTTCGACCTGTTGAGGCAGGATACGAAATAACTAGTTTCACTTTCTTATCTGGACCAATTATAAATACCGACCTCACCGTTAAAGTATCGCTCGCGTTAGGGTGGATCATGCCATAAGAATTGGCTATTTCCTTATCTGGGTCTTCAATTAGTGGAAAATCCACTGAGGCCCCTTGGGTCTCATTAACGTCTTTAATCCACTCTGTATGAGACTCCAGAGGAGTCAAGCCGGGTTTAGTCCCAACACTTAGAACTAGCACCTTAACATTCCTTTGGGAAAAGTCTTCCTTTAAATTAGCCACTCGCCCAATTTCAGTAGTACAAACTGGGGTGAAGTCCGCTGGGTGAGACATCAAAACTCCCCAATCGTCACCTAACCAATCATGGAAATTGATTTCCCCTACTGTGGTGTTAGCAGTAAAATTTGGCGCTTCATCACCAATTTTCAAGTCCATACTGAGACCTCCTTAATGCATCCCTATAACAAAATCCTAAAATTTAGACGAGTGCTGATTTAATTTTACTTTGACTATCCAGTGAGAGGAGCTCCCCCACAAAAAGCAACATAGTCAATTAACTCTGTAACAGTAGGTTCATCTCCACAAAGTGGACATTGGGGATTACGGCGGATTTTCACTGTTCTAAATTCCATACTCAAGGCATCTATCAGGAGTAGTCTTCCTGACAAGGAGTCCCCTACACCAAGAATCTGCTTTACCACCTCTGTTGCCTGGATTGTCCCAACCATACCTGGAAGCATGCCTAAAACACCTGCTTCAGCGCAGCTGGGAACTTCGCCCGGCGGCGGCGGCGTAGGAAATAAACAGCGGTAACACCCTTGCCCTGGTATATATGTAGTGGCCTGCCCATCAAATAGCAGAATACTCCCGTCAACTAGCGTTTTCCCCGACAGATAAGCTGCGTCATTAACTAGATATCTTGTTGGGAAATTATCGGCTCCGTTAACAAT
Source organism: Chloroflexota bacterium (assembly GCA_002696685.1). Next base: position 4,353 of record NZSI01000004.1, read on the forward strand.
CACATCATAATCCTTCATTATCTCCATAGCGTTAACAGAGGAAATGGGCTCTTCATGAATATTCACGGTTGTATCGGGATTGTATGCTTTGAGAGTCTCAACGGCCGATTCCACTTTAGGGCGGCCTATGTCGTCATTAAAGTGAAGTATTTGTCTTTGTAAGTTGGTAACGTCCACATCGTCAAAATCAACCAACCCAACGGTTCCCACTCCTGCTAATGTCAAATAGATCGTAATGGGAGAGCCAAGTCCTCCAGCACCAACCATCAATACCTTGGCGTCCAACAATTTTCTCTGCCCGACACTTCCCACTTGAGGCATTATTATGTGCCTGCTGTACCGACTCACTTGATATGGAGTCAAAGCAGTGGTTTTTTTCTGTGCCTCAGTCTGTGTAGCCAAGAGGGTCCTCCCTACGCTATTCAACGAGTTAAAATAATTCCCAGAATTCGAGTATAGCATTGACATATTTACTCTTCAAACAGTAAGCAATGTTCAAGGCATTCTCTCAACAAGCAAATTTACTTCCGGTCCTGATTAATCAGATTATTTGAATCTGCAACTAATAAAATATCGTATCTAACGGTTATAAAAGACAGCACGCAAATGCAAGATGGTATAATTGTATGAGTTTTTAAAAATCCAGCAGCCTTTTTAGGCAGTTGTCAAAAGCGGTTTATACCGCATCAGTGGTCGCAATTGCCGACCCCCCTAGAGTGGAATTCCTTGACTGACGCAAACATCGCACTCCTTATCGACTACGAAAATGTAGGCGGAGACTCCATGCAAAGCCTGGTAGAACAGCTATCCGGCATGGGAAGAATAATCGTAAAACGAGCATATGCCGATTGGTCCACCCAAAGAAAGGGACAAGAACGCCTGATAGAACTCGGGGTTGAAGCAGTCCACAATTACAGAGGCACAAGAGCAGGCAAAAACTCTTGCGATATAAAACTGACTATCGATGCGGTGGAACTGCTACACAGTGCCCAAGTAGACACATTTGTAATTGTATCTTCAGACAGCGACTTCGTACCTTTGGTTAATCACCTGCGAGGATCAGGTAAGTCAGTGGTTGGAGCAGGCCGTCGAGCGGTAACCTCAACAACAATGGTTAAATCCTGTGATAGATATATATTCCTAGGTACTAGTGATACTGGGACGGATGACTACGAAAGAAATCGGACAACAAGAACTCCGCGCCGAAACGAGCGTAGCCGAAGACCAATAGAACCCTCTGTCCATTCCAACGGAGCGGAGATTGCAGCAACTTCAGAGGCAGTAACAACATTACTGACAAGAGCAATTGAGGCAACCATGGACGACAACGGAAATGCGCTGGGGACCCGACTTGCTCAGACTATGACAAGGATAGATCCCAGCTTTAGCTATCGTGATGCAGGCTATCGATCCTTTAGAGAGTTTTTGATGTCTCGCGATGAAATTAGTGTGACCACTCACCAAGGAACAGATTTCACTGTCTCCTTGAAATCACCCGATATAACTTCCATGGGCCCTTCTAACGGTAACTTATCTAAACCTAGTGTGCCTGGCACTACCCCTCGTATAATCAATCCTCCCGTTTCCAACACAGACAATGACTCTGACTACGTTGAGACTACGGATAACATAGAAGTCCAGACGGATGATGAGGAACTTCCTAACAACTGGGAAGACAAAGTCGACTCTGCCTGGAATGACCGCGAGAAAGACCGAATATCCGGTCCATCAGCTGCGACAGAGGCGGCCAAGATATTAGGCTTCAAGAGGCTGCGGGATTCCATATTTCCCACCCTGGATAATTTGTTAGATGCAAGCAAATTACTAAAATCCAACTGGTCGAGAAACAGAAATTACGTCGAGAAGAAGAAATAAAATTGTTGGCTCAGAGGCAATATACAAGTGCTTCTCGCGATAGACATTGGGAATACTAATATCACGGTTGGTTTATTCAACGGTGATGTTCTATCCGCAACATGGCGGATATCCACCGACTCCAGCAAAACCTCAGATGAATACGGTCTGCAACTTACTCAAATGTTGGAAGGGGGCAAATCGGATGTCGGAGATATATCCCACGTCGCAATCTGTAGTGTGGTACCTCCACTAACTCCTACATTTCAAAGTCTTTGCCAACGTTATTTTGGAACTGATCCACTTGTTGTGGGTTCCGGTACTAAAACTGGAGTAAAGGTACTGTACGACAGCCCTCGAGACGTTGGGACCGACAGAGTAGTAGATGCTGCCGCTGCTCTTCATATTTACGGGGGACCTGCGATAATTGTTGACCTAGGAACAGCCACTGTGTTTGATGCTATTACAAAGTCCGGAGAATATTTAGGAGGGGCTATCGCCCCAGGGATGGGGATCTCTGGCGATGCTTTGTTCAGAGCAACATCTCAATTGCGTAGAGTAGAACTGACAGCACCTGAAACCGCCATTGGTAGAAACACACCACATTCAATCCAATCAGGTTTAGTTCTGGGATACACAGAGCTTGTCAAAGGCATGATAAAAAGATTCAAAGAAGAGTTGAGCAGTGAAGCATGTGTAATTGGAACTGGAGGACTAGCCAACGTAGTTCAAAAAGAATCCTCAGTATTCGACACTGTAGATCCAGACTTAACGCTTAAGGGACTTCAAATCGTCCACTCACTAAACGAATTTGCAAAATGAGCTCTAATATGACAGGACCACTTTCCAAAAAAAGAATCGTATTAGGAGTCACCGGAAGCATAGCATGCTA
>NZSI01000005.1 GCA_002696685.1 Chloroflexota bacterium
CTATTAGGCGCAAGTCGACCTAAATACAGCGCATAGGGGCAAGCTGCATTCATAAAATGCTCCGAAGTTGTAGTTAAAAGTATTGAATTTGAATGGAAGTGCTTAGAAAGCGAAAAAGATAATATCAGGCGATATTAGTGATTTATATGGCTGTTTTGTCCCAGTAAAAAATAGTTATTTTGTTGATTTCCCCCAGCGCTTAGTGAGATCTATTTTGTTGAACCGCTCATTGAGACGGATGTGAACAATTTTGGCATCTTTAGATAACAAAACTTCTTCCTTCGTGTACTTGAAGCCTATCCTATTTACAGCGAGGTTTTCTTCACATAACTCTGTACAAGTTATGTAAAAGAAACTGTGTAGTCTATTGAGCAAACTAATAAGATGTGATGTATCCAAGTCCAGCCGACATTTATTAGCAATGTCTAACAGACTTTGCTTTTCCAAAAAGTCATATCCAAACTCACAGTTGCGAGTGCCGTGAAAGTAGAGCACCCCATTTTCTCCAATTTGTGACATATGGAAGTCAGACATTGGTATGAGAAGAAAGCTTTGGCTTCCTAAGTTGTGCTCAAGTAAGTCAAAGAGTAAAAAGCCGAGTCGAATATCGTCAGCATCAAGCCTCGGATTTCGGACCAAATTTTTTAAATACAGGTCGAAAGCTTGCTGCGGCGGTTTCATGCGACTTAATTCAATATTTACATCGCCGCTACGACCTAGCCCTGTCGCTTGTTCTAATGCCTCGCGTTTAACGTTATCTGGCACCAGTCTGATTCGGCTTTCTTCCGTTCCTAATTTCACAATTACTCAACTCCGAACTATTGGAAAGTTTTTTATTTTAATTTTTTTTAGCCTATCAGTTTTTTTTGGTAATAAGAACAATAGCTTAAAGAGATAAATTTCACCTTAGTATTGATGTTAACTATCACGCTTCTAAACATGTCTGACGACAACGAAAAAAAAAGCTCTGCCTTTCCTGTTTAAGTACTTGATATTAAAAAGTTATTTTTGCTTTATTTATGAGGTGTTTAATAGGTCTTTTTCACTGAGGACACTGCTGCTACACATCCGGAAAATAGTTTTTGATTTAACACATCGAATGGTCATCAAAGTAATTTTTTGGAGTATAGCCAATGAAAATAAAAGCATGTATTTCTACGTTAAGAAAACTACAGTTCAATCGTATTAAGGATGTTGACGAGCTGATTGAAATAACTGGAATGGTGTATGAAGACTTAATATATGGTGTATTTAATGGGGAAAACTCATCAAGAAAAACATTCAAGAGCGTAGCTGAAGGAAAAAACTGGCTAAGAGTTAAAAATAACGAACGCAAAAATGTCCTTATCAGAAATGACGTGTGGACCAAAAATAGGGAATTAAAGGGCATTCAAGGTACGTTTGAGATTGTTAATGCGGAAGAAGAAAAATTTCTTAAAAGTGTCTCTCATGCCTCAGTCATTACAAAAATAGGAGAAAAAAAGTACAGTGTAACATGGTTCGTCTGTCTAGAAGACGAAGAACAGCATGTGAAGTTAGCTGATGCCATAAAAGCAGAAAAAGAAGGTTGCATTAGCGCAAAAGTCATATCCTATTTTCCCATTCGGCTTCCAGGCTCAAAGAACTGGAAGCAAAACGCTTTTGCGCAAATGCTTTGGTTTAAATATCAGCCGCTTACGCCAGTAGAGTTCGTTCTTAAGAATGAGCTAAAAGTATGGGTGTCACCATCTAAATTAAACGCGGATGAGGGGACCAGAGAATCTTTACCAATTGATTCTCTCCCTGCATTAATGCAAGAAACTGTAAGAAGCTTTAGCAAAGCCTATTGTTGCCCTCCTGAATTTGCTTTTGCTCCGCTTTTGACAATGATTGGTTCTGTCATAGGTCATAAAATTCACGTAAAACCTGAGAAAAATAGTGATTTAGTTATAGCGCCAAATTTTTGGGCTATATCAATAGGAGACTCGGGAGCAGGAAAGTCACCTGTGCATTTGCGAATGAGGGAGTTTTTTTGCCCACTGAATGATAAGGCCCTGTCAGACTACGAAGATGCTATAGAACGGTATGAAGCGCTGAAAAAAATAAGAAAAGAACGTGAGAAGACTGTTTCAAAGCATATCAGACAGCGCATTACCGCTATCGATAAAACCTTAGACCCTATAGAAAAAAGAAAGATGGAGGAATTACTAGCATCTGAAGTAAGCGAAAACTCAAGACAGCCTCAAAAGCCGACGTTAGTACGTTATACAACCAACAAGGCAACGTATGCCGCCTTGCAACACATGCTAGGCGAAAATCATAATGGCATTTTGATGGACCTAGAGGAGCTAAAACTATTTATTTATCAGCTTCGAGGCTCTAAAGGGTTTGAATATCGTTCATTCCTACTGGAGTGTAATTCGGGGTTTGGTCAGCATGATATCGATAGGCTAAACACGGGCACTACGTATGCCAGTAACATGCTCTTGTCGATTTTTGCAACCACCCAACCATCTGTTATTTATCCGCATATTCGAAATACCTTAAAGGGAAGTGAGGAAAATGATGGACTGTGGCAGCGCTTTAACATTCTTCTTCATCCGAAAACTACTGACAACGTTTCATCTGCTTCCGGAGAAGTGGAAGTATCATTAATTTCGAAAGTACAGAGTCTCTTTAGTTCAATTAATCGATGTGATTTCGGTTTCCAGCCAAATCTTGGCTTGAAAGAACGCAGCGTTTGCTTGTCAGAGCGAGCATTGGGTGTTTATAAACAGTGGTACCGCGAGATTACTTCCTTCAAGAGTAACAAAGACGTACATAATGTGTATCAAAACTACCTATTAAAATATAGAACGCTAGTGCCTAAACTTGCACTGCTTTTTGAAGTGGTTGAAAGTTTTGACGATGCGAAACAAGTTGTCGGCCCTATAAAAAGCGTTTCCGAAACCTCAGCTAAAAAAGCCGTCAGAATTGCAAAATTCTTGGAATCTCATGCTCGCCACGTTTTTGATGTTAGAACAAATGTTGATACTGCTAATGCGATACTGATTTTAAAACGAATAGATCGACTCCCGTCCAAGTTCTCGGCTCGTGACATAGCGCAAAAGAATTGGAGCGGGCTAAACACAAACACCGATGAAGTGAACCGAGCCATTATGGTTTTAGAGTCTGCATTAGTGGTTAGAAAGGCTACAAATTGCAGACAGAAACCTTTGTGGGAAGTGAATCCTTATATCACTGAAGCTGGTGCCCAATGATATAAACCTTAGTAGTTGTTTGAGGTGCATTTTTAGTTCAACAAAATGCACACTCAACACCTTCATTTTTAGTTGTTGATGTCTGTAATACCACTGTAACTATCTATTAATACACACTATTAATATACGGTATAGGCAGACACTTCTACGTATTAAAAGAGTGTTTTTATGGCAGATCGCAAAAATACACAGTCATGGATTCGTAGCACTTTTGATAAGTCTCGCTATGAACTTATTAACGACAAATACAATTCGCAGCTGTTGGCACTGCTTGATTTGGAAAATTCTGAACCAAGTTTTAAGCAAATTAATAACGTTACAGCAAAGCTTCAAGACAAAACATTATGCCGATACCAGGCCATGTTACTGCAAATATATTGTAATGAACCGCAGCGATATTTGAGATTAGATTGCGACCAAATCACACTGACAGTGAGGTGTTCAATAAAGGATATCGATTCACTGCTCAAACCTATTGGTGCAAAAAATAGGCCTCGCATTTATAAAGCAGGGACAGCGGCAAAGCCAGCAGACTTCACAGTTTTTTCTACCTCAACCTACGAACTCAATGGTGGAGGCTCTAGGCCTATTTACGGCAAACCATTTTATTCACACGGATTCGAGTTTCGGTTCTACGGTGATAATTATAAGTCCCTATTCTTATATTTAGAAGGGAACGAAAAAGAGTCCGGTAAGTATTCTCTACGAATATCGTTTAATCCAAACAAGCTAACACGGGATGAAATAAAGCAGGCTCTAATACATATTCAAAAACGTATTGGCGGTGAATACCGATATACGCAATTGTTCAGTAAGGCAAAGGTGACAAGAATCGACTTCGGCATTCTATTACCTGGTGTTTCATCAGCGTTTGTACAAGCGTTCAGAGACAACACTAAATCTTTAAAGTCGCATTGTATACCGCTCAATGGACAACAAGTTGTAGAAACTACTTATCTAGGCAGCAAGTCTAACGCAAGTCACTGCATCGTGTATGAAAAACTACTTAAAGAAAGTAAGTGTTATTCAGAAGTTAAAACAGTAATCGATAGTTTGGCTGTTACTACGCGTATTGAGGTGCGTCACCTTTTGTATAAAGAGAGGCACGATCTAGATGTAAAAAAAATGCCAGAGTTTCCTTCAAGGTTGAAGCAAGTCAGGATTATATCGCCTAGACATTTTCACTTACTGAATAACGAGATGTTACAAGAATTGCTTACTGACAAGCGACAGGAAAGTGTAAAAATTATGCGGAAAAGTATTCGTAGCGAGCTTATAAAAAGCAGAAAAAGATTGAGAGTGCATAAGATTGATCAGAGGTGGTTGGAAGAAGAACAAATAACAGTAGCAAATTCCTTGATGAGTTTAATAATAAACCCAAATAGCTGAACGCTAAGCTAATCTTCAAAGACTTACTCTTGATTTAGCTTTTAAATACTAATTTACCAATAACGAGTAATCTTCAGTATCTAATAGTGGATTGTGTCCTGTTGTAGTCAAAAGAGGAAAGCTAACTTCTTATCTTTACTCGAATAGGTAACGTTAATATGAATTAACAGTTGCTAACCAGATAAATTGTACAAAGCATGCTATTGATCAGCACTCAACTAAACTGACTTATAATCGGCGACATTAGGTTTTTGTACTGTGCAATGTATCCGTCTCTTAACCCTATTGAGCCACTAGGATGGGGAAAGCATACTACCTGGCAATGAGCACCGGCATTCTTCTGAAATTCCTGAAAATAAACCTTAAATCGTCTTCCCTCTTCCATGTCTTGCTGTATGCTTTTTGCAACACTAATTCTCTTGCCAACGATAGCCTCGAACCTTGAAATAACTTTCTGATTATTAAGGCAATGAATTAATTGAGAGCCCATTAACAATAGTACCCGAGGTCTAAATGAATCAATATGGAGCAAAAAGTTGTCGACCTGCTCATCAGAAAGCAGCTTTGAAGAGATTTTCGTTTCTATACCCATTTTATGGCCTTGGGTATTTGCCCAGTTAGTCAATATAATCGACTTTTCTAACTTCCCTCCTAACCCGTTTTCATCAAGAGGAAACCCCCCAACTACTAAACCACTTTTTGATAGTTTTCTGGTACGGCCATGTTTTAGCGACCTCGCCAAATCTAGGAGTTTGATTCGCAAATGTACATTCAAGCTCTGTATTGTGGAATGGACCAGTGGTATTTTTATTACGCTCTTGATCGGAGATGGAGTGGCCATGCTCGTAGCCGCAAATCATAAGTCCATTCTTATCGTTAAAACCTTTAAAGATAGAGTTTGTAATATTTGGGTCGCTACTCATTCTGGTTCAATCCTTTGCCTGCATTGGATACTTTTCCGGTGTAGTTGTACTGTAAAGGATTAGAACAAATATACCAGACCCGATGGTCATCACATGGTGGTGAGGTAATTAAGTGAAAAATACGATATTCGAAGCATTAATTCAGAGACATCCCGGCATTAGTAGTCAAAAAGATCTTCTCTGCTATGTGCTAGCAGCACTAACTTGGAGTATTGCCAAAGCAGATGGGACCATTCAGGATGAGGAAAAGTCAGAGATTCCCAAAATAATTGAAGGTCTTGGTGTGATTTCAACACGTTCTCAATTGGACAGTTATGTTTGTGGTATGAGAGATGTAGTGAAGGGTCAGATAAAGTTTCATGAAGTCATGAGATTACTTGAAATATTTCAAACTAAAGAGCAACGCTTTACGCTTCTAAGATGTTTGATCAAGGTCGCATCCGCTGATGGTACTCTTGATAGGGCGGAATACAATATTATTGCCAAAGTTGCGCAGGCGTTCAAAATCTCTGTACCTCAGTTTGATCAACTAGCAGATAAATTAAACATTGAAACTGGAAATGCTGCCCGAAAGCGTAAGTTTGAGATTGCTAGTGGGGTTGTTAAAACAGTAGGAAAAGGTGCAGCTATAACGGCTGCTGTGGGAGTCGCTCTGATAGCAATGCTATTAACTGATGGAGGAAAGCCCTCTGGTAGAGCTTCGAGTAGGTCTAATAAAAAACCTACATCTACAGGCAATAAAGAGCTCAAAACCCAGAGCTCTCAACCTCAATCTGCCACGCAGTATGTTCACCGAAAGGGAGGGAGGAAATGTGCTTTATGTGCACATTGGCGTGGTGACCGACAAGTGGATTGGAAGAAAAAGCAGGTTGCCGTCAACGCAAATGGACAACCACGAGGTGCTTGTGCAAAGTCTCCGGGCGGCAAGAGGCTTGTACTCTCAGTTCATACCTGTAACGAGTTCGATTCTGTTGTGTAAATAACAAAAAAGAACTGGTTAGTACAAATCACCTGTGCAACTAATCTTCTTCGTCAATTCTCTCGCCACTATCATCAGAGTAGCATAAGTATTCGACGTTATACTCTCGGTATTTAAAGAAGTCACTTAGCTGAATATCTGATGGCCTGAACGCAGGTTCTGGATAAATATCAGCCTCCACAACCTCTTCTGGTGCGTCTATCAGGTTATCTGCGACGCTGAGGATCGTGACCCTATCGCTTTTACCGTGAAGGTCTTCTAAAATGCTATAAAATTCACTGGCGATGTCTTCTTTAGCGTCGTCATCTACTTCATACAATAATAGCGATAGAGCAAGATAATAGTGTTCGGCGTCTTCATTCTCAGGAAAAACATACGCCACTAGCTTGTCTATTGCCGTGTTGCCAGTCAGAAGGTCATGAAGTCTCGTAACTTCATTATCGTTTATAGCAGTTTTAACTAGCTGATTAACTTCATGAGGAAATGGCTCCCTTGCATACGAAAGTAATCGCCACTTAATAATAAGATTCTTGAAGTTATTATTGCTACTTATGATACTGTCCCGAGCGTCAACTATAGTCTGTTGAAACTCAGTTTTCTCCAACTGAACAATTAGGTCTGATTCTAACTCGATATAGCCGATATCATCATGAAGTACATGGATTTTATGAAGGTTTTTAGCAAGGATTAGACGTTCATTTTTCTTCGCAGGCTTCGCTATCGCTAATTCAATTGTCGGTTGGCGCTGTGGAGGTGCATTGAGGTCGCACTCTTGGGTTAAAATTACCGCGAAGTTCGCATCTTTGACAATGCTTATTTTGGCGCGATGTTTCTTTCTAGGTAATGCATCTAAAACCGCTTGCTTTTGAGTAGCATCAAAAATACGTAATGGAATAACACAGCCTTGAGTAATCCCGTTCTCATAAAAACCAGTCGACATCGTTGTGTCCATACTTCCTCAAACGACTTTTGGCTACGCGTAACGCGAATTCATCAATTTTCGCTTATCTTGAGTTTCTCTCGATATAGCTTTTGGTTCGGGGTGAGTTTGACCTTGCACCTTTTCGTGCACGACCTTTGCTAGCTCGACTAGCTTCTCATTGTCTACTTTGTTTGTTGTCATCCAAGACAATAAAGTTTTGCCATTTACAAGGACTCGTTTGATTGATTTTAGTGCGTCCGGATACGATGCACTAATTCTATTCACGGTTTCATATGCTGAATTATATAGGCGAACAATACCTTCGCTTGGTTGAGACTCGTTCCTATGATTGTAATAAGTGGCTCTGGACACGCCTACCATTTTAGCAGCTTGAGTTGAGTTAAAGTTCAGAACGGACTCGATATGTTTTTGAATCTCGCTAATTGATAACGCTTCTTGAGGTTGTGCTGGCTGTTCAAGATCTTCGGTTTGATTTACGACAAACACATATACTCTGTGCTTTGTATGAATATCATCGCCTCTTGAAAAGCTTGACTGCTGCTTTATCGAAAGAAATCTGTCTGCATAGGTGTTACCGCTAGCATATGCTCGCTGCTCTACATATGTTTCAGGATTAGGAGATTCTGCTACATATCCATCCATTCTTAATGCTCCTGCTTGATATCAATCCAGTTCCAGTCAGTTTTACAAACATCTTGGTTGATTAGTGAGTGAAAGCTCTCTTTTGCCAAACCATGTGTCTTGACGCAGAGTTGTTCAACTTCTTGACTGCCAAGTCCTATGTCATCCTGTGGCAGTTTACTTGCTTTTGTCCATACCATAGCATAGAAACCTTCTTCCAATACATTCAATGTCGAAGGTAAATCAATAGGCATCGAAAAGGCTCTATTTCTCTCGACTAACTGATTTGGTAGATATTTTATTTCTGGAGTCGAGGGTGACTTTGGAAGCTGTTCAATCTCAATATCTAATCTTGTTCTATTGTCTTTGAGAACCCTTGTGAATCGCGTGCTACCTATTTGTAAAACATCATTGTCAGAGACATTTTTAATTACAGATAGTGGTAATGCTTTATCCCCATGAGCAAAATAGTCTTGCAACTGCCGTTCTGCTCTAGGCGCGATTATATCAACATAATTGAAACTGACTTCAGCAACAGAAAAATCTTGCATGGGTGTAACTGCTTCGGTCATAGCTTTCAAAGCTGCGAATATATTTCCAATGAAATCATTCGATCTTTCGTATCTGCTTGTTCTAAATTCGATTAGATTATTGTCTTTATCTATAACAAGGCAGTTTCTTTGGTCCATGGAGAAGTACGCCTCACGCTCCACCGTTAGGTTTTCTACCCTAGGAGTAGCCCCGGGAGTAATTGATGTGACCGAGTCCTTGGAATTTAACCGCTTTCTGAAAATTGTTTTTTGTAGAGCTTGTCCAACCGCTATTTCTTGCTCAAGGGTTAGATCTAGAAAATTAAATTTAAACTGAGCACAGACATAAACCAAAGGTGCGTCCTGAAATTTTCCATTCATAAACTTTGCAATTCCCAAAAGCTTTTAGTTGATTAGACACTTTTTTAGACACAGTGTAGCAATATAGTTCAATTTACCCAAGAGGAGTTTTAATTGGGAAAGCTGTATATCCTTAAATGCTATGTTAAAACAACAAGGAGCCGAGTCAGATGCATCCGCGATTCTGATATTCAGCCGTCCAATCCTTAAACATTCTCTCATCACGCTGCTTACTCCTTTCTTGTCGGGCTAACGCTTTTTTCGACTTGGGCTTTGGTTTCTCTTCGTCGAATGTCACACCTGATAAAGCATCTGCAAACATTTCAGGCTATACATGGCTATAATGCTGCTCAATCATTGCTGCACTCGTTCCACTTTGGCGAGCGATCACGTCC
>NZSI01000006.1 GCA_002696685.1 Chloroflexota bacterium
ATATCCCTAGTTATTTCTTCTGGGCCTAATTTTGTATCTCGTGCCTCAATTTCGTGTTTCTCTACGTGTATGGACATGAACTTATCTTCCTTTATAAGCCTATTGCTTATGATAATGGCATCTTCAAAGTTGTACCCTTCCCACGTCATGAACGCGCATAGCACGTTTTGACCAAGCGCGAGTTTCCCTGCGTCTGTAGAGGACCCATCAGCCAGCACGTCTCCTTCCTTTACAGGGGTGAATTTATCAACTATGGGTCGTTGATTGATGCAGGTGCCTTGGTTACTTCTATGAAATTTTATGAGCTTATGGTCATGAATTTTCTCTTTTTCATCCGTTATTTCAATGTTTGTACCGGTGACACTCGTAACCATCCCGTCCACCTTAGCTAGCACAACTTGCCCACTATCTTTAGCTACCCTTTCCTCCATTCCTGTTCCTACCAACGGGAATTCAGGTTTCAAGAGAGGAACTGCCTGTCTTTGCATGTTTGACCCCATTAAGGCCCTGTTAGCATCGTCATGTTCAAGAAAAGGAATTAAAGAAGTGGATACGCTGACCAGTTGAAGTGGCGAAACATCCATATAGGCAACGTCCTCTGTTGACTCCATACTTACATCTTCGCCATTTCTAGTTTCTACTCTATCTTCGATAAATTGACCGGCATCATTAATAGCTGAGTTCGCCTGCGCGATGAAGTAATTTTCCTCTTCATCGGCCGTGAGATGGACTATATCCTTAATAGACTTGGACACAAACGGCCTCACCTCGATCCGGTGGAGGTGTGATTGACCAGAAATTCTACCTGCAGTTCTAACTGTGATTTCAGTGCCAGACCTGACTATGGTTCTACCGTCATCAGCTTTCAGATCTGCCGTAGGAGTATGACCAATGAGAGACTCCGGAGCCCCGTTGTAAATTTCAGTCAACACTTTCCTGTATGGGGTTTCTATAAAACCAAAAGCATTAGTTTTGGCGTATGTTGCGAGGGAAACTAGCAGCCCGATGTTTGGGCCCTCTGGGGTCTCGATAGGACAAATTCGGCCGTAATGAGAGTGGTGCACATCCCTCACATCAAATCCTGCACGTTCTCTAGATAATCCTCCAGGACCCAATGCTGACAACCTTCTTTTGTGTGTAAGTTCTGCTAGTGGGTTAGCTTGATCCATGAATTGTGAGAGTTGAGATCCGCCAAAAAATTCTCGAACAGCAGCTACAACAGGCCTAACATTTATCAAGGCGGCAGGAGTAGTGCTAGCCGGGTCGGCCTGGATGGTCATTCTTTCTTTAATAACTCTCTCCATCCTAAGTAGCCCAACTCTGACCTGGTTTTGAATTAGTTCACCGACGGCACGGACTCTCATATTGCCCAAATGATCAATATCGTTTGCCCTTCTCTCCTCGTTGTTGATCTGGATAAGGCGCCGAAGGAGGTTAATAATGTCTTCTTTGTCCAATATCCTGTCATCGGGGTCGCCGTCTCTGTCGGCATTTTCTGGGCCCTTTAATACGCTATCGAGTTTATATCGGCCGACCTTGCCGAGATCATACCTCCGGGAGTCAAAAAACAAGGTGTTTATGAGATTGCGAGCGTTCTCTGCATTTGGTGGTTCGCCTGGTCGTAATCTTCTGTAGAATTCGATCAACGCCTCTTCGGTGTCAGTAACTGCAGAGTCTTTATCGATCGTGGTTTTCATGAATTGGTGATCGATATTGGTATCTACATCCTCAAATATTTCAAGTATTTCTTCATTTGTCTCGTATCCTAGTGCCCTTAGCAAGGTTGTAACTGGCGTTTTTCTTTTTCTATCTACTTTTACGTAGATGACATCACGATTACTCGTTTCAAATTCCATCCATGCGCCACGATAAGGAATTAATTTTGCTGCTGAAAGTGGACGACCTGATCCTGGATCTCTGTCTTCACTGAAATAAACGCCGGGGGAACGAACTAATTGGCTGACTACAACTCTCTCTGCACCGTTGATGATGAACGTGCCTGCAGAGGTCATCATAGGTATATTTCCAACATATAATCTTTGTTCTTTAACTTCACCCTGCCCGGGACCAGCAGCATTAATTTGAAGTTCAACCGTTACATACATAGAAGCATCAAAGGTTTTTTCTTGTGACCTACAGTCCTCCTCACTAAAGTTAGGGGCTTCAAAGTCGTGGTCAATAAACTTAAGCGAGAAACGTGAGTTTTGACCCTGATTGTCTTCTATCGGGGATATTTCTTCGAATAAGTCGGTCAAGGCCTGTTTTGTGAACCAGTCAAAGGAGTCTTTTTGCACATCAATGAGGTCGGGTACATCTAGCACCTTAGTGATTTTGGAAAAAGACTTAGTTACGGGAAATATTTCAACATTGTTTCTAGTAGCGGAAGATGTCATCAGACCTCACACTCCTTTAGGAAGTGATTATGGGGTTTTTTTGAAGCAAAAAAACCTCATTACTTGAATGGTTGCGATGAAAATAAAAAAAGACGCCCGAAGGCGCTATAGTTTTAAGACGATAATATATGGACGGCAGGCGCATTTCGACCACGTTAGAAAGTCTATAGGGGAACCCTAGAATAGTCAACAGTTGTGATGACCTGGTAAGTGTCATGCTCAGTCTCACATTTGCACAAGTGCGCGGTTTTGTTGGTATATGGGGTGTCATTCAGGTGGGGCGGAGGCGTTTCATTAATGACGTATGTTTGCTCACCATAAGGCAAATCGAGTTGTTGCAAGTGAATTTTTCAGTAGTTCAAAATAGGGCGGACTAATTAAACAAGTCCGCAGTATTGCTGCGTATTACTTATTTGGTTGAATAGTACTTATTTGTGATATACATTACGCTACGTTCGGACCGCACATAGATGACCTACTGATTACAAGGTTTGGCTGCGGCTAGTAAAGTGTTTGACGTTGCCAGCGACCCAACCCTGTCAACTACTAGGGAGTATGGAAGCATAAGAAAAATTTTGTGATTCAGGAGAGGTGAATTCCATGACCACTGCGGCATTTGGTAGGGCATTAAAAAGGAAAGAAGACCCCCGTCTAATAAGAGGTCAAGGGACATATGTAGAGGATGTAACTTTGACTGGTATGCTCCATATGGTGTTGGTTCGTAGCCCACTAGCGCATGCATTGATTAAATCCATCGACACTTCTGAAGCTTTGAAATTTCCTGGAGTAGCCGCCGTATTTACAGGTGAAGATCTTAAAGAAGAACTTGGATCTTTGCCCTGTGGATGGGTGGTACCAGATACAAAAGAAGTTCCTCATCCTCCCCTGGCTGTTGATCGTGTTAGATACGTTGGAGACGCAGTGGTAGCTGTTTTAGCAGAGTCTGCTGCGCAAGCTTCAGATGCCGCCTCATTGGTTGATGTGGAATATGAGGAACTGGATGCAGTTATTGAGATGAACGATGCTTTGGCGGATGGCGCTGTACAGCTTCATGAAGATGCACCGAATAACACTGCGTTTGAATGGGAAGTCGACGCCGGGAGTATTTCGGAAGCTAAATCATCTTCTGATGTCGTTGTAACCCAAAGATTTGTAAATCAGCGACTAATTCCGACCGCGATGGAAAATCGTGGTGTTGTGGTTGACTATAACTCAGGAACTAATCAAATAACGATGTGGACTTCCACGCAAATACCTCACTTGGTAAGAGTGTTGTTGGCCTTAGTTACCGGCCATCCTGAACACTTGATTAGGGTAATAGCTCCTGATGTTGGAGGGGCATTTGGAAGTAAACTATATCTTTACGCGGAGGAGGTGATAGCACCGATAATTGCCAGGAACCTCAGGAGCCCTGTCAAATGGGTTGAATCTCGATCTGAAGGTTATCTGGCTACTACCCACGGACGTGATCACATTACCGATATTGAAATTGCCGGTAATAAGGATGGGACGATAACAGGCCTAGACGTTAGGACGTTAGCTAATATGGGAGCTTACCTATCTACGTTTGCTCCTTTAGTTCCAACGTGGCTATATGGACTTATGCTGTCAGGACCCTACAAAATACCCAACATTTATTGCAAAGTGATCGCTCCATTTACAAATACCACCCCGGTTGATGCCTACAGAGGAGCCGGTAGGCCCGAGGCTACCTATGCAGTTGAGAGAGCGGTTGATCTTTTTGCACAAGAAATTGGTATGGACCCTGCCGAAGTAAGAAAGATAAATTTTATTCCTCCATTTGAGGACGGATATGAGGTAGCTACTACGGTTAGCTACGACAGCGGAAATTACATCGCCTCTTTTGAGAGAGCACTCGAAATGGTTGGATACTCTGATTTTAGGAAAGAGCAGCAAGCAGCAAGAGAGCAGGGAAAACTTCTCGGGATAGGTCTATCAGCCTACGTGGAAATTTGTGGTGCAGCTCCTTCTGCAGTAGCTGGTACATTGGGGGCAAGAGCTGGGCTATGGGAAAGCGCTAATGTGAGGATACACATGACCGGTAAAGTGTCCGTATTTACGGGTTCTTCGTCCAGTGGCCAAGGCCATGAGACGGCCTTCGCTCAGTTAGTTTCTTCTGAGCTGGGCATACCTGTGGAGGATATAGACGTAATTCACGGTGACACATCCCAGATCCAAATGGGTACAGGGTCATTTGGTAGCAGAAGCGCTGCTGTGGGTGGAGGAGCCATCCACATGAGTGCCCAGAAAATAAAAGAAAAAGCTAAGAAACTTGCTGCCCATATTCTTGAAGCTTCGGAAGAAGACATTGAATTTGAGGATGGGAAATTATTTGTGAGGGGCGCCCCCTCTGAAGGCAAAACTATCCAGGAAATTGCCTTGGCATCCTATTACTACACCGAGGATATACCTGAAGATATGGAACCGGGACTAGAGGCGATGAGCTTTTTTGATCCAAAGAATTTTACGTGGCCTGGTGGTACGCATATAGCAGTGGTAGAAATTGATAAATCTACTGGGGAGGTTACGTTGCTTCGATATGTTGCTGTTGACGATGTAGGGAACGTAATAAACCCTTTAATTGTGGACGGGATGGTCCATGGTGGGGCAGCACAGGGAATAGGCCAGGCACTTCAAGAAGAGGCGATTTATGATGGAACCGGACAGCTTTTGACAGGAAGCATGATGGACTACGCAGTACCTAGAGCCTCCGATTTACCTATGTATGAACTTGATCGCACGGTTACACCTTCCCCTGTTAACCCCATGGGGGTAAAGGGAGCTGGTGAAACCGCTACTATTGCTGGTTCTCCTGCGGTAATAAATGCTGTGGTAGACGCGCTCGAGCCATACGGCGTAAAGCATATTGATATGCCTGCGAAGGCTGAGAAAGTTTGGAGACTTATCCGAGATTCCAGCTCGTAGAATTGTTTATAAACGCATCTAATAAATCACCGTCTTCCCTGCCTCTGGCCATCTGGTTAGGGTAGAGCGGACGGTGATTTAAGGAAAGATCATATTATGACTATCGGGTACAACAACTCGGACGCAGTTACTGATCTGGTTGAGAATTTGAATAACCTTGACTATGTAGCTGATCCAGCGATAGCTACTTCTCTTCACTTGGCTCAAGTCCTCGAGAGACCTCTGCTCATAGAAGGTAGGGCTGGCGTAGGCAAAACCCAAATTGCCGCCACCATGTCGGAATTACTTGATACTGAACTAATAAGGCTTCAATGCTATGAAGGCTTGGATGTAAATGCTGCCCTATACGAATGGAATTACCCAAAACAACTCCTATGGATCCGAATGAACGAACGTGGAAATCTATCTCCTAGTGAAATGGAGACAGAAATATTCGGAAGACAATTTTTACTTGAAAGACCTCTTTTAGCGGCTCTGACTAAGGAAAAAGCACCTGTATTACTGATTGATGAAGTAGATCGGGCTGATGAAGAATTTGAGGCATTCTTGTTAGAAATCCTTTCTGAGTTTCAGGTAACAATACCAGAGCTTGGCACTATCAAAGCATCTAATAAACCGCTCGTGATACTTACTTCCAACAGAACCCGTGATTTATCAGATGCTTTGAGAAGAAGGTGTCTCTATTTGTGGGTGGATTACCCTGAGCTACAAAAGGAGCTTCAAATAGTTCGAAAAAAAGTAGAGGGGGTTTCTGAACAACTTGCTCGCCAGGTATGCGAATTTGTTCAGGCAACTCGAACAGAGGGGCTTGGAAGAAATCCAGGAGTCTCTGAAACGTTAGATTGGACCACCGCTATGGTTGCTCTACATATGGATTATTTGGACCCTGAAGTTGTAACTCAAACAGTCGGTACCCTGATCAAAGACGCTGATGACTTAAACAATTTTAAGAAGACAACCATTGAAAGAATTATTCAGTCGATTGGCTAAACTTGGCACATGCCTACTGACGACTCACGCTATCCTGAACACTACAGAGCGATAATTCATGCAGACTTCGATGCGTTTTATGCTTCGGTGGAACAGAGAGACTACCCAGAATTAATTGGTAAACCTGTTGTGGTAGGAGGTAAGCCTGAAAGTAGAGGGGTAGTGGCGTCTGCTTCTTACGAAGCCAGGACATTTGGAATACGCTCTGCAATTCCTATGAGCAGGGCTTATAGGCTTTGTCCTCAACTTGTTCGGAGGCCTGCCAGATTTGAAATTTACCGATCTGTTTCCAGAAAGGTTATGGACATATTCCGCAGCATAACTCCAATAGTTGAGTCCCTTTCCTTAGACGAGGCATATTTGGATGTTACTGAATACGAAACTAATGAAATAACTCCACCTTTGATGGCTCGGGTGCTTAAGGAGAAGGTTTGGGATGAGCTCTCTTTGACTATATCTGTAGGGGTGGGGACATCAAAATGTGTGTCTAAAATTGCCTCTGATATGAATAAACCTAATGGTATAACTGTCGTGAGACCTGGGACAGAAAGACAATTTTTATCTCCATTACCTGTCCAATCTATTTGGGGCATCGGGCCCAAAACCACGGAGCGATTGAATTCCTATGGGATTAATACGATTGGAGAACTGGCAACAAGAGATATATCGTGGTTTGAATCTAATTTTGGTTCAAACGGTAGGTCGGTAAGAGATATGTGTCTCGGAGAGGACCTGAGACCTGTGATTACACACCGTCAGCGAAAATCATTTAGTTCAGAAACCACTTTAGTCGATGACTCAGATGATCCAGAGATATTGCGAGAAATCGTGATCCGACTTAGTAATGATGTTGGTGCATCCTTGTTATCTCGAGGGACGAGAGGGAAAACAGTTAAACTCAAGTTGAGATCTTCAGATTTCGTCACCTTTACCAGACAGCGTTCGGTGATGGAACCAATTCAACTTTCTTCAGAAATAGCAGATATTGCTGTTACCCTACTCAATCAGGAATTAGATCTGAAAAACTCCTATAGGTTGATAGGTGTTGGGGTGTCAGGATTTGACTCACTTGAAAATTCTCAGGACGCTATGCAACTAAAACTGGAAGGATTTTGAAAAGTTTTCAGTCGAGGCCATCTATTTTTACAGGTTTGATTTTCCCTGCCGCTTTAAAGCCAAAAACCTTGGAGTAAAAATATAGTTCGGCTTCCAATGTACGCTGAATGTTTTCAGATATTCTGAACCCATGTTGCTCTCCTTCAAATGGGAGATAGGCGACCGGTATGCCTTTTTCTTTGAGAGATGCAACCATCATCTCCGCTTGATTTGGAAGTACTATTTTGTCTTCAAGACCCTGGAATAAAATTACTGGGCATGAGAGTTTTTCTGTGTGAAATATTGGTGATCTATCCATGTAAACAGTTCTATCTTTAGGATAAGGTCCGACCATCGAATCCATATATCGAGATTCGAATTTATGGGTTTCCTTTGCGAGAGCCTCTAGATCACTTACTCCGTAGTAGCTTGCGCCTGCTTTAAAAACATCCCTGAATGTCAAAGCCGCCAATGTGGTATAGCCACCGGCACTACCGCCCCGTATGCTCATTTTTTCTTTGTCTATGTCTCCTCTTTTTGCCAAATATAGGGCTCCGTTGACACAATCATC
>NZSI01000007.1 GCA_002696685.1 Chloroflexota bacterium
CATTATCCTGGGAAGATGGGGAGAAAGAGGAAACAGGCCTGGGTGTTTTAAAGGCGCGCCACATGGCTTGTGGATAGACTCAAGAGGAGACATATATGTCGCGGAAGTAGCCGCGGAAAAAGCAATTCACAAATTCACAAGAATTTAAGATACTTCCCTGTACGTGACGACATAAAATTTAGATCAAGAGCATGTGACTAATCTGTAATTCTCACGTTAAACTGGAATTCCATCTCCCTTATAATCGCACGGCTGCTTCCCAGGGGTAAAACTCCGTTTTGCAGGGTACAAGGAGAGTAAAACAAATGAAATATGAAGTCATTGTAATTGGAGCTGGATCTGCTGGTTCGGCCGTAGCTGCAAGATTGTCAGAAGACTCAAATATTTCAGTGCTGTTGTTGGAAGCCGGACCTGACTATCCAGATTTTGAGTCTCTCCCTGAAGAAATTAAGTTCGGATATTCATCTGGAGCTGACGCCACAGTTAGCGACAAACACAATTGGAAATATACTGGCAAAGCAAACGATGTAGCCGAACCTCTTTTAGTGCCCAGGGGTAAAGTCATGGGAGGAACCAGCGCAATCAACGGACAGGTATTTCTAAGAGGCTTACCTCACGATTTTGATGATTGGTCATCTCAAGGAAATGAACTATGGTCATTCGAAGAAGTTCTTCCTTTTTTCCGAAGACTTGAGACTGACATGGATTTCCATGACGACTTCCATGGCAACGACGGGCCTATTGTTTGCCACAGGTTTAAAAAAGAAAATTGGCTGCCATCACAGGAAGCATTTTACAAGGCGTGCAGAGATGAGGGATTTCCTGAAACCACGGATTTAAATAACCCAGAATCTCACGGAGTGGGTCCTATACCTTTTAACAATCCAGACGGTATCAGATTTAGCAGCGCCTTAGGCTATTTGTCACAAATTCGGCACCGCATAAATCTCACTATAAGAGCCAAATGTATGGCCCGTAAATTATTGTTTGATGGGAAATCCATTGTGGGAGTGGAAGTTGAGAGCGAGGGTGAGCAGTTTATCGTTGAATCTGACCGTGTTGTTCTAAGCAGCGGAACGATAGCAAATACCCAGCTATTACTTTTATCAGGAATTGGACCTGAAGAACATCTCAATGAGCTTGGTGTGAAGGTCCACACCAACCTGCCAGGAGTTGGGCAAAACTTCAGCGACCATCCTTTGATATTCATAACTGCCAGTATCAAAGATGAAGTTGAACTAGACCCATCAGCTCCCAGATTCCAGGTTGGTTTACGATACACAGCTTCAGACTCAACCAGTCCCCACGACATGATGATGTGGATGCAGTCGTTCATTAACCAGAGAGTCAATCGTGGGGGAGACAAGATGCATGGATTGGGCATAAGGATCATTTCTTCGGTATTTGTTGCCGAGAGTAGGGGAGAAATAACCCTAACTTCCACGGACCCCCATGAGCAACCTTTCTTAGATTTTCATCTGCTAGAAAGTGCTGAAGACCGTAGACGGTTACGAGAGTCCGTTAGGATGGCTACGAAATTATTGGAGCATCCTGAATTTGATTCGATAATTAAGAAAAGGATAGATCCGCCTGATTCGGCTCTTCAATCCGACGAGAGCCTCGACAAATGGTTACTTAAAGAAGTTACGACGGGACAACACTTGACGGGAACCTGCAAAATGGGACCTATATCTGATCCAATGGCAGTGGTGGATGAGTATCTAAATGTTCATGGAGTAAATGGCCTAAGCATTGCGGATGCATCCATTATGCCAAATACCGTAAGAGCAAATACAAACGCTACTATTATTATGATTGGTGAACGAATGGCCCAATTTATAAAAAATGAGACGTCTGCCGCAAAAGCCTGACCAGTTCGTAAAATCGCAACCCAAATAGTTCTTTAGGAGAGTTGTAAGAAAAGTAGGGAAGGGCACTGGCAATGAACCGGGGAATAGCTCATCTACACAGATCCCTTATTTATTTCCGCCTTTGCTATGAAAAATTATCCGAAAATATTATCGGGTCTCTCCAGACCGTAATGTTGTCGCAACGTGTCCCCTTGATAGCTAGTGCGAAAAATACCTTTTTTTTGAAGCAAAGGAACTACTTCGTCAATAAAGACATCCAACATTTTTGGTAGAACCGGCGGCATTAAATTGATCCCATCAGCTACTCCATTTAAGAACCAATCTTCTATCAGGTCAGTTACCTGTTCAGGAGTTCCCGCAAAAACATAATGTCCACGTGCTCCAGCCATCTTTGAGAGTAACTGTCTCATTGTCGGCTTTTCACTCCGTACTACACCCACAATAACTTCCGTGCGACTACGGGCTGATTCCACTGTAGCCGGATCCGGAAAATCTTCGGGAGAGAGAGGTTTATCAAGCGGCAGATGTGAGAAATCTGTGCCTCCAAATCTGGATGATAGCCTCGCCAATCCTTCATTAGTATCTGCCAAATCATTTAGATCTTCACTAAAACTCTTCGCTTCCGATTCAGTCGATGCAATGACTGGACTGAGGCCAGGCAGTATTAAACAATGATTTTGGCTTCGTCCCTTAGACTTCACTAGTGATTTAAGATCACTATAAAATGCTTTGGCTGTTGATTTCTGCATATGTGCCGTAAACACAGCTTCAGCGTATTGGGAAGCAAATTGACGTCCAGTGTCTGATGAACCTGCCTGAACAAGTACAGGCCATCCCTGGGGACCACGAGGAATATTTAATGGACCTTCCACACTGTAGTGATCACCTTTATGGTCTATGGGACGAATACGATTGCCGTATATGTATTTCCCGCTTGTTTTGTCATCAACAATAGCATCATCTGACCAACTGTCCCAAAGACATTGCGCAACGTCCATAAATTCATCTGCCTTCGCATAGCGGTCGGTGTGACTGATCTGAGTTTCATAGCCATAGTTTCTTGCAGCAGGAGCAGACCATGACGTCACAATATTCCAGCCTACGCGGCCGTTACTAATATGATCTAGGGAAGCAAATTGCCTAACCAAATTAAAGGGCTCGGTATAAGTTGTTGAGGCAGTTGCAATCAGTCCAATTTTTTTTGTGGACACGGCAAGTGCTGCTAAAGCTGTCAGAGGCTCCAAGCCTATCTGTGCTCCCCCACCTTGAAACGCAAGTTGGTCAGCTAAAAAAATGGAATCAAACAATCCTTCCTCAGCACGTTGGGTAAGTCCCTGAAGGTATCGTATGTCAGTTGACGGCAAACTCGATGAATCGGGATGACGCCAAGAAGCTTCATGGTGTCCCTTACCACTAATAAATAAATTGAGGTGTAATTGCCGTTTCATGACATATATTCTCTCATGAACAGGAAGTCGCCGTAGCTATCGAATTAGGCCGGGATCTATTCTGCAAATTCTGTTAGCACATCCCATACTGGGTCGGTGATAACACCGTAATGGAAGAATATATAGCGACTAATACCACTTTCTTCCAGGGTTGTGAGGAGGTCTCGTACTTCCCGGGGTTCTATCTGTGGACCCCCAAAATGCTCGAGGGCAATAAATGGAATTAACTTGTCAGGATCCTTTCCTAGATGAATCATTTTCTTCATCTCATCACCTGCAATCTGCTTATAGAAAGATCTTGGTGCAGGGTCGTTAAATCTTTCAACAGGATAGTCTTCAGGAAACTCTATCCCTAAGATCCTTTCAACAAGCGCTACTACATTTTTCTTCGAGAGAGACGGATTCCAAGCAAAAAGTGTCTCCACATAATTGTTTACTGTGTATCTAAACCCGGGTTGATTTCCAGCCCATAAATAGAGCTTGGGTAACTGGAAGTCTGTATAACTGTCCCGCCTGGAAAGGGCGTGCCCTGTGAGAGCAATATACGAGGGGGTTCGAGAACTTGCCATCACTTGATATTCAGGTACATACTCTTTTATTCCCTCATACGTCCTCTTCAAATGATCTTCAATTGTGGAATATTTGAATCGTAGGAGATTGAGCAGCTCAGGATGTGATAACCACCAATCTACAGCTCCTAGAAACCCCTTAGTAGTCAACAGGAATCCTTCGACTTTCTCATCGTCCAATTGCTGCAACTCTAGTTTAAACGCGCCCAATGCCTCTATCATATTCATTAGGTCTAGGCCCATCGCCTGGGCAGCATCTGCGCAATGATGGCAAGTACACTGTTCGGCGAAAAGATCATCTCTTTCACCCGGAGCAATCTCCCATTTATAGTCCGGTCCATCAAGTACGATCCCCGAGAACATTGGAAGCTGATTTGCATAATCTCTTGTTCGTGCTATTAGGTACTCTGCAACCTCTGGGTCGTTCCAGCATTGGAAACCACGACTGCCATCCGCATTTGCGGGGTAACCAACCTCCTCGAAATAGCTTTTGTCGTCGAACAGATAAAGATTTATACCTTTAGACTTAGCACGCTGAAAAGCCCCATAAAGTTCGGTAAATAAAGAGTTGTATTCATTTGAACGATGAGGTGGTTTGAGAGCTAGACCATCATAAAGCTTATTATCAGGATTTATGACTGGTATGTACTCATATGTACCACCCTTATTATCAAAAAATGAAAGTACTCTGGGTCTAGCCTCTTCGTGAGACGGTAGCGGCTCTCCACCTTCAGCTTCGTTGAGAAATGTCATCCAACTCACACATACATCTCTAAATCCACCTTCAATCAATTCGTCCCAAAACCCGTCGTTGGTCATTATCTCCACCGGTGGTCGAGTGAGCATAATTGGTCTCAAAGACATATCAATACTCCAGATACATTTGTTGCAAGATGTCGTGATCGTTAGTGGTAGTTAGACCAAGCATTAAAAGTACTCGGGCTTTTTGTGGCTGGAGATTATCGGAAACTATAAATCCCAGTTTAGTCGTACGTGGTGTTATGACGATTCTTCCTGCAGTAGACCTAGAGGCTATCACCACTGGAATTCCTTCTTTCACCGCCTCGGATCCAGCATCTAGCATTTCAGGTGGGAAAGTTCCAGCACCGAAACCAGTCATAACCATCCCATCAGAATGGTTACGCCGCACAGCATCGATTAGTAGACTATCGGACCCACCGTATGCATACACGATATCGACCCTTGGGAGTTCCGTTAGTCCGTCTATATCAAAGCAGGTCAAAGATGTATGTCTACGAGTAGGTGCCCTGTAAAACATCACCTTTCCATCTGAGTCAGAATAACCTAAAAATCCCAGTTCGTTTGCCCGAAATGTCTCAACACGCAGGGTATTGGACTTATAAACGTCCCGAGCACTGTGAATTTCATTGTTAAGAATGGTGAGAACACCTTTCCCTATGGCGTCGGGGCTAGAAGCAACTCTAATCGCGTCGATCAGATTTAGGTCTGCATCTGTACTCACGGCCGTGGGAGGTCTCATTGCACCGGTAACAACAACAGGTTTCACAGACTTAACCGTAAGGTGCAGAAAGTATGCAGTTTCTTCCAGGGTGGCAGTACCATGTGTCACCACTACTCCGTCCGGGTCTTCTGTCCTAAAAATGGTATTGATACGCTGGCCTAGCTGTAGCCATTCGTTAGGTCCGATAGCTCCACTGCCAATACTTATCAAGTTTTCGCTCTGAATATCCGCTATTTCGTTAACTTCAGGAATTCTCTGTAGGGATTCCTCAATAGTGAACTTCTTTCCTAATTCTGCATATTGAGTGTAATCAAGCCTATGCGGGCCTATACCAGCAATGCTTCCACCCGTGCCTATTACATTAATTTTAGGTTTTGATTTTGACATGCAATTTTACTCAACTATTCACTGAAATTCACAATCTCAAACTGTCAAAAAATTTTGATCCAACGATGTGGATTATAACGAATATGTCGGCGACAAAATTATTTGATTGCATATGTGACATTCTGCCCTTAATATCGGTGCCTACCGGCAATGATCAGAAGCTCACATGTTGCGGCTTATAAATTGCAGAAGTTATCGATTCAGTACATCAAACGAGGAGAACTTTATGCCTACAATGACTTTATTAGAAGCAGAATCAATAATCGAAGGGGCCAAGGTTAAGATAGAAGAACTTGGTGTAAAAATGAGTGTCTCGGTAACGGACGCCAGGGGAGATCTCATAGCCATGATCCGAACGGATGGTGCATCATGGAGAACACCTTTCATATCTAGGGGAAAGGCGGTAGCGTCAGCCTGTTTTGGTGAACCATCAGGGGAACTCGAAGACAGGTCTAATTGGCCTGTATTTCAGGCCTTTACAGTTCTTCAGGACGGGCATTTCATAATGGGCCAAGGTGCGATTCCAATTTATAAGGAGGGTGAAATAGTTGGTGCAGTAGGGGCTAGCGGAGGCAAGTCACAAGAAGACGAGGATGTTTGCAGAGCAGCCCTTGAACACGCGGGCTTAAAATCATCTTAAATAGAAACTAGGTCTCTGAACATCTGTGTTCAGAATCCTCATAGAAAGGAGAATGTGATGGGACGAGTTCAGGATCAGGTAGCTATTGTAACTGGAGCTGCAAAGGGATTGGGAGAAGCCATCTCACTCCGTTTGGCACAAGAGGGCGCCAAACTAGTTATAGCTGATATAGACAAACGAGGTTTGGAGGCCGCGGCGGCAAAAATTCGCGAAGACAATAGTGAGGTGGTGACAGTAGTTGGTGACGTTACTGAAGAGGAAACAGCATTCCAATTAATCTCATCCGCCATTGGGCGGTTCGGGCAAATTGATATTTTAGTGAACAACGTTGGCGGCAGCAGAAATTCAAAAATCTGGCAAATGCCAGTTGAAGATTGGGACTATACCATCAGGTTAAATCTACGTGGAACATTTCTCTGTACTCGAGCTGCTGTGCCACACATGATTGAGAGAAAACGCGGAAAAATCATTTGCTTATCGTCTGGTGCTCGTGAAGGTACGCCATGGACCGCCTATTATGAGGGGGGATCTGCCTACTCAGCCTCTAAGGCAGGTGTTCATGGATTCATGCGAGATTTGGCACTTGAACTTGCCGAGCATAACATCAACGTTAATTGCGTAGCTCCAGGTCCAATTGATACAAAAATAGCCGGTGCAAAATTACGAAAACTTAACGACACAGTGGACTTTAGTCCTAATCGTATGACTCCCTTTGGTCGCTTAGGACAGCCTAGCGAAGTTGCAGACGCAGTCTTATTTTTGGCTTCAGACGAAGCATCATATATATCAGGTCATACACTGGCAGTTACCGGAGGCCGCTAGTATTTATTAGGGCCTTAAATCAAATAGTTGCAGCCTAAAAGGTTTTAGGCTGCAACTATTCAAATATTCTCTTCGACTAAAGCCCTTCAATATAAAAAACTAGATCACCTCTAATGCCGGTACACCAAGTTCACCAGTCATAAGATCAAACCATTCCATGACTTCTTTGTGTAATGGCACACCGTTGGCTCGTCTATCTTTTTCATCCTCATATTCAGCAAGCCCAGGATAAAGAACCCTATCGTGGCCAGCTGCTGGCTTGGTTTCTCTAAGCATTTGCAACATCTTATCCATTTTTGCCTTGAACTGATCCACGTCAGTAAACGCTGAGATGTTATATGCGGCAAAATAATGTTTGTAACCGCTCTCGAAACGCTCAGTATCGAACATGCCAGGAACGGACCCTGAGAGGAATGCTCCTAGAACTTCGACCATAAGCATGAAGCCGTAGCCCTTGTGAGAGCCGTTTTCCCTAGTACCACCAACGGGAAGTAGACTGCCATACCAACCATCTTCAGGAACGGGAGTTTCTTCGAGTATTGGTGTTCCTTCCTTGTCCGCAATCCAACCTGGGAGAAGGTCAGAACCCACCCTCTTTGCCAGCGAGAACTTATTACCAGCAATTTGGGAGGTAGCAGCGTCAAAGAGTAATGGTGCCTCTTCGTTGCCAGGAGCTGCCATTGATATTGGATTCGTACCGAATCGTGGTTCTGCCGCAAACGTGGGCAGCACACCTGTGCCTGCTGCCGTCGCACACATGCCTACCATGTCATTTTTTGCCGCATGCATGGAGAAATGGCCCACAGCCCCAAGGTGACCACCGTTATTCATAGTGACAATCCCCACCCCCACAGTTTTTGCCTTTTCGATGGCTATGTCCATGGCTCTCCGACCCAAAATAATTCCCAATCCCCGATCAGCGTTAATCACTGCTGTTCCTGGAGTTTCACGTTCTATCGTCCAGTTCGGATTGGGATTGACATCTCCACTAGTGTATTGATCCACATAGGCACGAAGCATGTTAGATACCCCGTGAGTCTCGACTCCACGCAGATCCGTCATGGTCAATACATTTGCAGCTTCCTCAGCATCTGACCGAGACACTCCCATTTTTTCAAAGATCGCAGAGACAACCTCATGGAGAGATTCCACTGTAACTCGTTCTGAATCTTCCGGTTTTGGCTTAAATCTTTCTAACATATAGTTTCCCCCTTAATTACCTATTTTTGGACATTAGATCCATCATTCGCTGTCCAATTATCGCGGTGCCCAGAAATAAACTCGAAACCCTATCTTTCAAAAGAAGCGAATTTCAAGTCGCTCGATAGCGCATTATACGCAGTATAATACGCTCCTTGTAAATAGCTTCATTACCAACAGGGCGAGGGAGAAAAAGTGCAGCTGATACTCAGCTAATCATTTAGAACTCGATATACCCATACTTGATGTAAAACTTCAGGTTCACCTGTAGGCAGTGGGTGGAATTCATCACTGACATCTACAACTTCCCATAAATTTTTGGATTCCATTTCTTCCTGTTTTTCTTTGAATCCATTTTTCAGATAGACATCGGTTCTTATAGTAAACACTATATGTCCTTGAGGTTTGGTGATTCTCAGTAGTTCCTCGAAGGATTCGGGACCAGCGTGACCAAGAGTCATGACTCCGACACTGATTACAGCGTCAAAAGAGTCAGTTTCATAACTCAGTGGCTCCCCGAGAACCATTTGGTCTAATTTTTTATAGACGTTTTTATCCCGTGCTTCTTTGAGCATTCCATCTGATAGATCCATTGCAGTCAGGTTTTGGAATCCGTGTTCTGCCAATGCAAGGCCCACTAATCCGGTTCCTGCTCCTGCATCCAAGACAATAGAATCTGTATGAACATATTTTGCTAAGTAGGCAGATGCGGTCTTAGGTGCAATCCAACCGAAAAATTCCTCTAGATCTCTATCATAATCTTTGGCCCATTCATCGTATCTCTGGGTTAATTCGGAATTGTTTTTCGAAGAATAAACCCACTGGACCCGGTCTTGATTTTTTTTGTTCATCAATACTCTCCGGATTTTTCGTCCATTAAATAAGGATCGTGAGATTCGAGGCATCCCAGGCGCATTCCTCATCCCATGCCGATTTTACGCAGGTAGGTGCGGGTTCGTTTGGCTATAGGCAGAGGCTTTTTCATCGAAGGCTGGTACATGTCCTGCTCAACTGTTGCTGACCCTTCATATCCGACCTCTCGCAACACCCCAACTAGCGCTTCAAAGTCCACCACACCGTCCATAGGCTCACAAAATACGCCTGTGGCAGTCGCCTCCACCATTGGCATCTGCTCTGCCTTAGCACGTCTCAGAAGATCCGCGTCCACATCCTTTATATGAAGGTATGAAATTCGATCGTAGTGCCTAGCCATGAAACTAACAGGGTCACCTCCGGTATATGCTATATGGCCCGTATCGAGACAGAGTGAGACTAGTTCAGGATCAGTCTCTTTAAGTACTTTCTCGAGGTGTTCTTCTGTCTCAAGGTGAGTCTCCGCATTCGGGTGAAGGGTTAGCGTCAGACCAAAACGTCCTTGAGCAATATTTGCCATTTTGTTTGTCATTTCAATCAAGCGTTTCCACCCATCATCATCCAGAGAAGACCCTACCATCTGCTTACCTGAAAGAAGATCGATATAGGCATCATCAATTAGCACCAAGTATTTCGCGCCCAGGGAAGCCCCCATTTCCCCCGCCCGTAGCACATCCTTTTCGATTCGGGGCCAGTGGGACTCATCGTCGAGATGTCCATTCATCACGGTAGTCGCTATCAGCCTTAGTTCCCGACTATCTAACTCCTTGCGTAGGGTGGAAACATCTGTAGGCAAGTATCCATACGGACCTGCTTCTATCCAGCAGTATCCAGCTTCGACAACCTCGTCTAAAAAACGTTTCCAGGGAACTTGGTTCGGCTGGTCCGGTACCCACACACCCCAAGAGTCCGGTCCAATTCCGATATCAATGTTCATCTTTCATAGCCCTCCATTACCTCCTCGTTTGATTTCTCACTGAAGAGGATCCACCAAGGGACCTACAAGTGAGTTCGTATGACTCTCCTCAAAAAACATTCTCGAGTATAACTGAACGCTGCTTGTTAACCCGCCAGTTGCCCGCTGGAAAAATAATGGACAACAGTAGACAAGAATGATGTTTTAACTCATTTTATTAGTGCCTTTATAACCCACCAATAGCAGCATTTCTTAATTGTTAACTAATTTGCCTATATGAGGCTTTCCCGTGTAATCAGATAGGATTATTCCGACTGCCACACGGTGCGAATGGAAATAATACTAGAGAGATAAGATAATGGCGGTATGTAAAGAGGGGTGTGATCTAACACCTGAAAACGCTGGGAAGAATTGTCAGAGTAGGGTGTTGAAGTTTCCAAATTCTCGGTTGAATACAAATTTAGTTACCTGATAATGGAGCTGTATTTTGGCGATAAAAATGACAGAAGATATGAAAAGCCTGATCGATCAAGCTTTAACCGATAAATACCCTTGTATTTTAGGGACTGCATCTTTAAATGGGCATCCTAACCTATCCTACAAAGGAAGCTTAATGGTTTTTTCTACCGATAAGCTCGCATTTTGGGAACGGGCACGCAAAGGAGGATTTGCGCAATTAACCGTCAATCCCAATGTAGTCGTGATGTATAGAAATGCTTCACTTCGAAAAGCTTGGCGTTTTTATGGTCAAGCTTCAGTTCATGAATCAGGAGAAATTCGAGACCAGGTAATGAAAAAAACCGTGAAGGATGAACTTGATCGCGACCCTGACCGGCTGGGTGCCGCTGTTGTTATTTCTATCAGTCGTATCACTACTTTGGGAGGAGAAGTCTTACAAGAAGCACACTGATAGAAATAAAAGGGTCAGAAAAGCGGTGCCCAGTCTACTGTCTCTAATTTTCCCGCTTAGCGATCCACCTAGGTTGATCGCAGATCTGTCCCAGAAATTCCAAAATGGTGTGAGCGCCCATGTATGATGTGATACCTGTTCCCACATCCAACTGCGGGTTCACCTCCACCAGATCGAATCCAATGACCTCGGCATGCCTCGCCAGCGTCGCCAGTGAGTCTCGAAGATCAGCGTATGACATACCATTGGGTTCTGCGGACACACAACCTGGAACCAACGGTAGGTCCAGTACATCGATGTCGATGCTCACGTAAATTGGGGCATCCTTCGGAACCAGTTCGGTCATACCAGACGGACCCATCTCTCCGAACTCCTTCATTCCTATAACACGATTACCGTCATTGATGGAGTCGTCAACCCAAGCCTTGTTGTTCCGTACACTGCGGATTCCAATCTGTGTAAGGCTTTCTACATGATCCATGTGGTAGATGTGACGGAAAGCATGGGAGTTAGTGTATTCGAACCCGTGAATGAAGGGTGAATAGTCGATATGGGCGTCGAAGTGGACGACGTGAAGAGGTTCACTGTACGCCCGGACGACCGGGAAGGTAATTGCGTGGTCGCCTCCCAGCACCACCGGCATCGCGCCTGCATCCAACACCATCCGGGTCAGGTTAGTGATGTTCTCGAAAGTGCCTTCAACATTGGTGATCAAGACGTCCGCATCACCCACATCCACAATTCGATTGTTGGCAAGCTCATATTCCAGGAACACTTTGTCGGCGTCATGGTCGAAGTAGCCATTAGTACCAAATCGCAGGGAATGCTCCCTTATCGAGCGTGAACCGAACCGTGAACCAGGCATGAATACGGAACCTTCATCCGTTGGCGCGCCCATCACGGCGATGTCGGCGTCCAACTGGTCCAGATCATGACAGACCGGTGTCCTTAGAAAGGAGACTAATCCCGCAAACCCATAGGTTGATTTGCCATGATTGGTTGGGTGTTGTTGTCCATGTTGTGTCATTTGTTGATTCCTTGGTTCTCATTTCTTTTCGAACAATGGCTGTCGGATTCCATTCGGATTGTGGGCGATGATACCTTGTTGACGGTTTTGGCGGGTTTTCATGCAAGTGCAACTCCCCACTGTAAGACCACAGATGATCATTAACGAAGGTATTATCAAACTAACGAATCTTTTCATGGGGGAAACTTCTCTAGCTAAGGATTCTATATCCCTTTGTATACCCGTTTCAATTTCCGTTTCCGATA
>NZSI01000008.1 GCA_002696685.1 Chloroflexota bacterium
CACTGAGACTGGCTGTAAAGAGAATAATTGCAATCAACATTCCCCATATACAGGCATTGGAAAGATTGAAAATTACCGCTATGCCTATTATGGGAAGAAAAAAAGCGATGCAGAATATGATACCCAAACCCAGCTTTGGAATAAAATTACTCATAAGACATAGAAATTATCAGTTGATATAAACTTAGCTCTAAACTGTTACGTAAAATAAAAATTACATGTGTTTTTTTACTTATGATACTCTATTCTAGGTTAAATAATATATTATTATATCTAATTAATATTCACAGGGGCTGCTAACTTATTTACGTAGGATGATGAAAAGGAATTAGGATCATTTTATAATTACGTGAAAAAAAAACCCTAGGTGTTTTTTTTCTAAAATGCTCTATTTTATTTAAGATAATATATTATTACTATTATATTTATATTACAGGGGCTGCTAACTTATTTACGTAAATATGTCTCAAAGAAAAAAATGTGGAAATTGTGGAAAGGCTATGAGAAGACTCTATATGCAAAAGAACAAAACAAATGGAACAAGAGGAATGGTCGCTACCGGATGGCTATGCGAAGGATGCAACTTTAGTGACATTATAGCACAATTTAAGGACAACAAAACTAATCATGTTGAACATTCGGCACTGACTTGTGAATGCCAAACTTGTGGGTCTAAACACAAGAAAATAGCAAAAAAAAGTACATATGCATTAAGAAACATCTCAGGTTTTGGCATAAACAAAATATTGGAACAGTTCACAATAAGCCCAGGAGGCAGATCCCTTGAAACAAGAAGGCTTGATGGACTCATCGTAATAAATAATATGGAGGAAACATCTCAATATTTGGGAATAGTATTAGGAATTTTTATTTGGCACAAAACCCCACCTTATAATAGTCAAGATGTATGCCAAATCGCAAAGTCCATCTATCTAAAACATGCTACTGATCTACAAAGAGAAATAATTGAATCTGTGTGGAAAGAAAGTTGGAGAGTTAAAGGCTGGCAACGAATTTTGCATGGTAAGAATTTCAAAAAGAAAATTAAAGAATGCGGATTAGATTTTGACCAAATCCTTGGTATGGGAATTATAATGAATAAAAGGGTAACAGAATCGACCCTTGGAGCAATAGAGACTATGAATTCTCCAGATAATTATGTTAGTACTTCAATAGAAGGAGGAAATGGTCAGTTAGCAGGAGCATATGCAAAAAAAGCCGCAGAGGAAGGAGACCATGAAGTGACTGCAAAATATATGCTCTGGGCTATAAAAGGAGGAAATAAAGAATTACTGGAAGATTACGTCAAAATAAAAGGTCAAGAGGCAGCTACGGACATAATTGAACATATCGAAAATAATTGGAGTCTAGAAGATCGTAGGGACACTTGGGGCCATGACTACTCTTACGGGAAAAGGGAATACTACGATGCCCTCAGTATGACTAAATCTCCAGAAGCGGCTCTATTTCTGATAAAAGACTCTTTTAAGGAAAACCTCCAAAGCCAAATTGGACAGATAGGGGACAAGGATTCTGATGAACCTGTCATCAGGGCAATCGCAACACTCCCTAGCCCTTTTGATCAGTCTGATATGGTGGCTACACTTGTCACTAAAATGGATGATTATGGGTCTATCGGATTCCTTTTGCACCATTATAACGAACCTAAAGAAGCTGCCAGACTCCTCAAAGAAGTCATGTATTCTCCTGGAGATTACGAAAAAACCAAGGACTTTATTCGTGAGGCCACGGGATTCAATAGCAGTTACTACAAAAGCTACCTATTGAAAAAAGACCCCAATGGAATAAGAAAGTTCCTATTCAACGATGACCCTGAACTAAGACTTAAGGGTGTTTCTATGGGAAAGTCTGAAGAACTCGATACTGAGATAAAGGAATTTGTCTTTATGATGTCCTTCCTTGATTCTGAGGAATCAGTTAGAGAGGGTGCCACTGAGTTGGTGAAAGTGATAGGGATACCCCAAATTACAGAACTATTGGGCTCCAATGAATCCTTTATCAATATCATGTTCCCAATCCAGCCAGAGACATGGGGCTTGATGGCATCAGGGTCATACGGATATAGCAGTTCCAGAGATTTTAGTAAAAGAGAAGAATATCTAGAGAGGTTGATTTATTATGAGGATAAGCAATTCTTACCAATAATTCTCGAATATATCCAAACCGATTCTGAAATTGATAATAAATTAGACTCGTTGCTCAAATCATTTGACAAAAACGAAACTGTTGAAATGCTTCTCGAACTATCGATAGAAAAGGCACCTGATACTTGTGCTAGAAATGCTGCTATGAAAGCCCTTTCCATAGATAAGCTGAAAACTTACAGCAGAATAAAAGATATGATCCAGATGGAAACCGGCAAAGAACGAACTGAACGTAAACAGGCAGTTGACAGAAGATTGATGTTTATCGATATCTTTGCGGAAAAGGCCACCGTAGAAGACTTACCCCATATTCAAGAACTGATGAAGAAAGACCGAAGTCCAAGGGTCAAAAGAAGATTTGCAAAACTGATGATGAACATAGATACGTAGGTATTGGCGTAAGCACAGTCATTCCATGTTAGATTCGTTCAGCATTCCTTTCAACAATGAATTGCCCATAGCTCTCAGACTTGCATCTTCACTAGTTAAGAATTTAATTATGTTTTCTCGCTCCTTAGAATCAAATTTCGCACGCTCCAATATTTTTGAAATTGCTTCCATCACACTCATTTTTTCTGTTTCAGATAACGCAGAACGAGATGATTCTATATCAAATCCCTTAACGAGTGTTTTTATTGACTCTAAATTGCCCATCTTGCCTAAGGCTTTTGCGAATTCATTAAGATCTCTCCACCGAGCCGGCCCCGTCCGTGACCACCCGCTATGGTAGCTGCTTTCTTTCCTTTGATTAATAGTATATTCCATAATCTGAATTATTGGTTCAATGGCTCGCTCGTCTCCAATAATACGCAATGCTCTTGTACTCTCTTGGACAATCAACGTGTTATTGAGCGACACTATTAGTGTCTCCACTGCTCGTGTATCTCCAAGATCTCCCAAAATTTCAATGGTCGTTACCGCACTTATTTGTGATATATTGGCTTGTTTTTGGCGAGAGTAATAAACTCTCTTTGTTGAAAACGATTTTATTAACTTTATCATGGCTGCAACTATAGCTGTGGTTGAAATTATTGAGAAGTTTCTCTTTAGACCTGTTTTACGGAATGAAATTTTGCCATAATCTTCAGAATTGGGATCGGTACATTCCTGACTAGAGAATGAATCATACATAGAGTTTCCAATTATCTCAAGAATTGATGATTTTGTCTCTTCATCGTTTATTTGAAGGGCTTTTACTAAAATAAATATTGCTGTTGTTTCTTCACTTCTAAGATCTAAAACCATTTTTCCCATCCAGCCGGTCTTCCAAATCCAGGGCTGGGTTCTATATTCGGCCTGCCAGTACTTCTTCACTACTTTTTTAACATCTGGAGATGCCAGTTTCATGAAGACACTCTTTGACAGTGAGCGGATATCCTTGTCATCATGGAACATGTAAAGTCCAAGGATCCTCCCTAGTGTCTCCTCGGATGAATCAGCACTGCCCTTGGCCATGGAAAGACCCATACCTATCATCGCAGGATCATCGCTCTCCAGGAATTTATGGAGATTATCGGAGGATGTGTTATCGGCCATTCAGCCTAGTTATTCTCCATTTTGATATAAAGGTGCTCTGAACTGTTTACGTGAAAAAAAAACCCTAGGGATTTTTTTTCTAAAATGCCCTATTTTGCCTAAGATAATATATCATGACATTATATTTATGCTTGCAGGGGCTGCTAACTTATTTACGTAAAATGGATTCTAGGAGGTGTCTTCGGTCACTCTATCTAATCTAATTCATCCAGCAGATCTTGATATGTAACAATACGAATTCCCCATTTCCTGGCTTTTTGCATCTTACTGCTTTTTGAGTCATACGAATCCGTTACCAGCAAGTCACATGCTTTTTCAGGTGAAACGCCATACCCTTCACCAGACATGTCATCCTTGACATAACCAAAACTTTCCAGATGCTTGATTAAATCCGCTTTAGCATTGAAACCAGCTTCTTTGGGAGACCCCGTCATTTCATAATGTATCTTTTCGCCCATAATGATTCCAAGGTAGGTCAATATTTATCGTTTTTGAATTTAATTCTTAGTATTAGTTTCAAATCCTGTGGTGCCTATAAGGGTGTAACATTCTTCATGCTAATGATGTCCTTCTTGTTCACAATAACTGTGCCCCTTTCTCCAGTAAGATGTAGAAATTTCTCGTCTTCATTCGTTATCTTTCCTCTGCCGTATTTCTGCTTATCCTCTTCACGCCATATAATCTTGAATATAGGTGTAACATCCGTCATACTAATGATGTCCTTCTTGTTCACAATAACTGTGCCCCTTTCTATCTTCGTGACATAATCGACATCAGTAAGATATACAAAATTCTCATCTTCATTCGTTATTTTTCCTCTGCCAATTTTCGTCTTATCCTCTTCACGCCATATAATCTTAAATTCTGCACCCTCTAATTTGAGTTCCTCGTTCTTGGCTTTGACGTTTTCCTTCTGCTCTTCTATCTTTTCGTATTCTCTAATAACATCGTAGCATTCATCAGGGTTAGCTCCCGCAACAAGATTTTCACCGCAGGATCTTTCTTCTATATCTCTGCGAAATCTTTCAAGAACTAACTCTTTAGGGAAGTTGGCATATAGAAAATCGATTATCTCAGAAGATATATTATCTCTTTCAAAGTATTCGTCCGGAAAGCCGTCTGAATGTCGTATTAATTCCACCAAATCTTTTACAATTCCAAAGGAGGGTGCCATGTTTTCATCTATTGAATCTGGCATCCTAAAATTCTTAAAATGTGGGTGAGAACATAATTGCTCAATATCAGAAGTGCCAAAGAAGTCAAAATTTCCAATAGCTTCCTTTTCACATTCAATACAGTTGCCTCCGTCCAATTCATTACCACAGTATTCGCATTCATTCCCTGTCTGGATGTTGTCTATTCTGATGAATTCCTTGACTATTTGGACCATTGTCCAAGGCACGGATTTACCCCTCCTTTTTTCATACACTTCTCTAATTGTTAGGCCTTTGCATTCATCGTAACTTTGTCTGGTACTTTCTTTTATGGAATGAACTACCCCTTGTGCAAAGTAATTCAAATCTGAACTATCTGCCCAGACTCCCCTTTCCCAGTTATCAAGACAACCTTCATAATGTACTAATTCTATTAAATCATCCAGGAAGAGAAGCCTAATTCTTTCGTTCTTTAGGGTTTCAAAGAGACTATTAAATTCTTTTTGGAAATCGAACCATAATTTTGTGTCTTGGAAAAGATGATTCGACACGACGTCTCTTTGTTTTAATTCTTTACTTTTCTGGCTGATTTTCTGGTAGGCTATCCTCATAGACTCATGTTCTTTGTTGTAATTATTCTGGAGAAGTTCGTTGGCAGCCTCACGATTTTCTTCTACTTCATCAGAAACAGAGACTTCAAAGATTTTAATCACTATTTCTTCAGGCAAATCAATGGTTTTTGCCATCGAGATTCCCATTCTGATCAGAGCAGGATCATCGCTCTCCAGAAATTTGCGGAGATTCTCGGGAGGGGTGTCTTCGGCCATTCAGCCTAGTTATTCTCCATTTTTATATAAAATTGCCCTGAATTGTTTACGTAAATAAATTTTACCATGCTATTTTCAACAAGTACGTGCCTTTTTTACGTTTAATAATATATCATAATATTATATTTATACTCACAGGTGCTGCTAACTTATTTACGTAAAATAGATTCTGGGAAGTCTTCGGTCATTCTTTAACCATCACTTGATAGAATGTTAAAATGTCATATTCATCGTTTATTATCTGAAGGCCGCCCTGTGCAGTCCACCCTTTTTTAATCAAACTGTTGACCGTGGATTCCATTTCCTTTTGACTAATCGCTTTCACTATTTTGTACTGGGTCATTCTTCCACCTCATGGCCCAACTTCTGTAAAGCTTGGGTTACGTTAGTTCGAACCTTTTCATCATCATCCTGTAGGGCCTCAACCAGATACCTGATCGCCCGTTTGTCACCAATCTCACCCAGTATCATCGCCGCCTGCCACCTTGCATTGGAATTGTTATCACTCAGTTGCTTTGTAAAAGGATACAGAACTGCTTCCACCATTGTATCGTCGTAAGACACGGCCTCGATTAGTGGACTCAGATACTTTACCGAATCAAAATATATTCCGGATAGAACTTTCTGACGATAGGTGCCTTTCCAGTTCTGGTTTACAATTCTCTGTAATTCCTTGGGAGCATGTTTGAATATCCAGGCCCTGGCTGCAGAACGGATCTTCTGATTTTCATGCCACAGGTATAATTCCAGAATCTTCGGCAATATCGGATCTGGGGCTCCTGCACCTTTGGAAATGGATAATCCCATGCGAACCAGTGCAGGATCATCGCTCTTCAGGAATTTTATTAGATTCTTGATAGATGGATCAGATGTCATCAATCTCCTGTTTTCTTCAGTGACTTTTCACTAGTTTTATCGGTCTTCCGAACTTTTTCCAATAATTCGTGTTTTTCAAGGGCCGCTTCTATATATTTATTCACATAGGGGCTTCGATCTTTCCCCTTGGCCTCCTGCAATGCATCAATAAACTCAGGCCTCTGGATTTCATACAATGATTTCGATAACAATTTTCTATCTTCTACATCTGCAGTGCTCAAGGCCTTGATCACTGTTTTGATGGCCCGCTTATCCCCAATATACGCCAAGGCTTTGAGGGCTGCCAGACCCCTGACCTTGCTTGATTTAGACGGTTTTATCCAGGGCTCTAGAGCTGAGTCCCAGTGTCTCTTATTGATTTTGAAGAATTTTCTCTGCAAAGAGACTTTTCCGATGCTGAAATCATTTCTTATCTCCTCTAATTTATCTTTGGACTTTATAGCTAAATCAGACGCATGTCCTGAACTGATTGAATCTTCAATTGAAGTGCAGGCCTGAAGGACTTCCACCGGGAAATTCTTGTGACAGCAGTCAAAACAGAAAACCGAATTACTTTCTCCATATGCGTAGCTTGAAGTGCTGATTAATAGTCTGAATTCCTGTTCTTCAAACTTTTCATCACACAATGCACACTTCGAACTCGAGAAACCGATTCTAAAATCCATTAAATTCTGAATACTGGGGGAATAATAATCTTTCTTATTCCCATTCGTAAACTGTTTACGTAAAATAAAAATCACATGGGGTTTTCAACAAACACGTGCCTTTTTTACGTTTAATAATATATTATAATATTATATTTATACTCGCAGGTGCTGCTAACTTATTTACGTAAAATAGATTCTGGGAAGTCTTCGGTCATTCATACCTACCTGAAAGTATTTTCACGAAGGGACTCAGAATTCTTCGAGTCCAGGCCCTCTTGGCCTCTGATCCTGCTATGTTGGAAGCCACTGGCGGACTGAAAGTATAGTAGAATCTAACAAACAGGCGGCCCAGTCCATTCTTCAAAAGCCAATTATCTCGCCAGCTACGAAAAATATTTATTTCCTCGGCAAAGGGGGTTCCATATGCGGCAGTTGCAATGAAACAGCCTCCCCCTCTATTGCCTGTAGCAAACATCTCGTCACGCTCACCAGGCTCGACGAAGTCGTTTGCCCACATCATCATCTCTTCTTCATCCATTCACACCCAATATTACAGATGTTAATTAACTTTTGTAATTCAGAACAGATCCTTGGTCAGATTACCTAACCCATCTTTGACCAGATCATTTAATTTCTTCATGGTCGTGTCGCGGGCAGGGATAGTATGGCCTGCTTTACTCAAAGCAGCCTCCCTGACCGCATTTCCACCGTAGGCCAGCGTGGATGCATTCTCAAGTATCATCAACGATATTTGGCCTGCTTTTCTAGTTTTTTCGTCATCCGAATCTATCATAACCTTGAATTGCTTGACCAGAAAATTGTAATTATCTGTAGTACCCGAGTCATCATTTGTACGATCCTCTATCCTAAAACCAACTGAATGTCGCCCCTCGAAAAATATATGGGGTGATCTTGGTATCAGGCTACGATCGATCCAACTCTTGACCATATCGTCCAGAAGAATGATTTTGACACCAGAATCCTCATCATCAAAGATTTCTCTGGAATGTGTCCATTTCCACCCATAGTAATCCCTGGGCTCTCCGGTAAGAGCCTTGACTGCCCCTCTCCGCATCATTTTATTTTTGTCACCAAGCCTTAATTTTAACGATTCAACAACATACTTTTCAGAGGTCGAAGAAGACCATTTCAGCTTGTTTAAAGATTTCAATGCTGTGTGCCTGACAGGAAGCCTTTCATCCTCAAATAGATCTATCAGGAGATTTCGCAATTTCGGATAATAAGCCATATCTTTGACCAATTCAATTACCTTGTCAGCGTCATCTGAAGAAAGTTCGTTTTCCAACCTCCCTTTGCTTTCCAGAAATATGGATTGCTCACCGGATGAATCAACAAATTCCAAAAGCCTCATGATCTTGTCCTTACGGTGTCCCGATTGACGGAGACTTCTTTTCTCCAATTCGGTATTCAGTTTGGTATTTTTCATCCTGTAAAAACCAGAACCATAGTCCTTGAGAAAATCCATACTCCACCTTTCAAGTTTCTTATTCTCTGAATAGAGCTTTTCTACGTATGGAACTGCATCGAAAGAACTCTCTCTTAGAACTACTGATGTCAAGGCCCAGATCGGTTTGTTCTCAGGCTTTTCGACACAATTGATAAGGTACTCCATAGCTTCTGGTTCCCGGGACCGGCCAGCTAGACCAACCAAGAACAAATTGGACAAAATCTTCCTGCGACCCTTGGAAAGAATTTTTTTGTATTTTGCCTCTGTATACCAATAGTGATCTGCGATACTGGGGAATATAGTTCTAATCTCTGATATAATGATGTTTGACTTTGCAAAATTGTCGTATGTTTTTTTATCAACTCTGGACAGGTTCGACCTTATAGCATTGCTAATTAATTCATTAAACTCGGAACGATCTTTGAGACTCCGAGTTTTCTTCTCACCCAATTGAACCATTATTGAAAAGATTATTTCGACTAGAAGGTCGACATCGTTGTCCCAACCCGGTGTTTCTCGAAGCATTTCTTTTGACTTTTCTAGACTAATAATTTTTCTGCTTTTTGATTGAGAATTAGACAAATACCAACCATCTTTCGCATTAGAACCATGCACGCCCTGCCATTTTAGTTTGCTAATTTGATTAAGTTCTGCAACTAAAATAAAAGAAATAACTAACGATTCGAGATTTGAAGCATTTATCAATTCTTCATTTTTGAATTCCGCGTTGATGAAATTGAATTTTTCCTTTACGAAATTTAAAGCCTCCTTCCTTATTTTTTCTTCACTGGAGAATACTGACAGGCTGGAAACCAGGCTGTACATCCTCGGAGGCAAATCGAGGTTTTTAGACATGGAAATGCCCATCATCTGCAAGGAAGGATCATCTGACAAGAGGAACTTCTCCAGATTTTCAATTTCTTCATTACTAAGGGGCATCCAGATCATGAAAATGCATCGGGATAAAGAGTTTTCCAAGTTACCAAATATAATTAAAGAGAGACTTATGGGGATGAATCAATGGCTGAGAATCATATAGATTGTAACGATTCAGGAGAAAAAGTGGAATTCGATGAGAAAGAATGGATTTCAGCTACCAAAACCAGAAATTATATGATAGGAGATCCAATTTTAGACTGGTTAAATGAATATGGTGAAGAAAAGGGTTTTGAAAAGGATACTGAGAGTGAAAAATACGATAAGAATCTTGACTTCGTGCAGATGATTTTCAAGAAAGGACACGAATTTGAAAACGTCGTAATAGAATTTCTAAAAAACAAATTCGGAAAAGAGAATTTCGTAACGGTAGCGACAGAACGCACTGACAGTAAAGATGTCAGCAAAGCTAGGAAAACATTCGAGACCATGCAACAGGGAATTCCTTTCATACTTCAAGGTGTTCTGTTCAATCCGAATGACAAAACATACGGGATGCCAGATATTCTTGTTAGATCAGATTTCCTGAATAAAATCGTGGATGAGGAAGATACGCAGATTTCACAAGAAAGCGAAGATCTAGGACAAGATTTCCATTACCGTGTAATAGACGTCAAGTTCAGTTCCATGTCCTTCAATTCTGAGGGTGAATACCTTCTGGACTGGAGTAGCCAGAGGGCCTACAAGGCTCAGGTTGCGATTTATAACAGGGCATTGGGCAGACTTCAGGGATATGAACCTCCCAGGGGCTATATTCTTGGCAGAGGGTGGTCACGGAAAAAGTTAGGAAGGGAAAGAAAATGCACCAATGCCTTTGACAGATTTGGTATGATTGATTTCGACAATATCGATCGCTACTACTACGACAAAGTGGATCAGGCCATAACTTGGATCAGGGACCTGAGAAAAGAGGGAGCACACTGGGAATTATATCCTGAACCAACTACCAAGGAGCTCTGGCCCAATTCAGGAAATCAGAGTGATTACCCCTGGCATAATGCCAAATCCGAGATTGTGGAAAAACTCAAAGATGTTACCAAGCTCTGGGGAGTTGGACTGAAGGAGAGAGAGAAGGCTCACGAGAACAATATTTTTACTTGGAATGATGACAATCTGACACCTGCCAAGATCGGAATTTATGGGGAATTTAGGAAAAAGGTAATTGAACAAATCATCAATATCAACAAATTGGAAACTCACAAAGTGCTACCTGTTAGAATTAACGACAACCGGAAGAACTGGAAGGAAAAACCCAAACTGGAATTCTTTGTAGATTTTGAAACTGTCAACAATATCAACGATAACTTTGCCAAATTCCCCGAACAAGGTGGAGATGCACTGATATTCATGATTGGGTGTGGACATGAATACAATGGCAAATTTGAATTCAAGATTTTTACGGGTGATAGGCTTGATGTCTATGAGGAAGCCAGACTAATTACAGAATGGATCAACTATATGGGTCAAGTCACAAGCGATATCCTTGGAGAAACTGACGAAAAACCAAAAATCTTTCATTGGTCGCCTGCCGAAGTGTCCTTCATGAAAAGTGCTCGCGAAAATTTGATTAAAGATGGTGAAAAAAGTGAATTGCAGGAGAAATTGCTGGAAAATTGGCCCGACTTGAATTGGTTTGACTTCATAGAGGTTATGAGGGAAGAGCCAATTGTAGTCAAAGGTGCCTTTGGTTTTGGACTCAAGGCGATAGCCAAAAACCTGTACCGGCATGGTTTGATTGGCACAGTTTGGGGTGATGGTCCAACAGATGGTCTGGGTGCCATGGTAGGAGCATGGTATTGTGATCATGGAGCTGAAAAGAAAGGAATCTCGATGAGGGAAATGGATTACATGGGTGAAATTGAGGATTATAACGAGGTTGATTGTAAAGTGATGTGGGCACTGATAAACTATCTTAGAGAAAATCATTCGTGACCAGTTAGTTTAAATTCTGTTTTGAAATCGGGAATGTATGTATGAAGTCAAGCCTACGGAATTTAAGGATGATTTGGATAAATTAGCTGACCGAATGGCTGAAATTGGGGATCAGATCAAGGAACTTACTAAGGCTCAGGACGAAATCAAGGAGGAAATTGTAGGGGTGATGAGGGAGAATGATCTTAAAACCTGGTCATTCGAGAAGGGAAAACTTTCGTACCAATCCAGAATTAATTACAAAGGTTGGGATATGCAGAATGTTAAGGATAA
The DNA here is from genome assembly GCA_002696685.1 of Chloroflexota bacterium. The sequence goes on from NZSI01000008.1 coordinate 11,815, forward strand.
AGTTGGAGAAGATAATTTCTCAGACGTAACAAGAGTGAGTATTCGGACCCCGGCCTTGAGGGACAAACTTTTAGATTCAGGAATGGAAGAGAAAGAAGTTGAGGATTTTTTTGACAGTGTAGCAGAAAGAAGCGAATCCAAATGGGTCGTCTTTAGAGCTAATAAGGATTAATCAGACAACTCAAGAAAATTAGAAAGTAATTTAACCTCCTTACATCCTAATTAGGTAATGGACGAAACATTTGGAATTGTCGCAGATGCTGCTAGAGTAAAGAATTTTGTGAAGGCTGTGATAAACTCAAATCAGAGACATGAAGTATGGAATGAGAAGCATAAAGATGAAATTCAAATGGGAAAGAAATTGGCCAGAAATAAGATTCCTGTCTGTATCTGGGGACCTCATGGTATAGGTAAAACCCAACTTCTGAAGGCTCTGGCAGAGGAATTGACTGCCGAGGAAGAGCGTAGTCCTAAAGAAAAATGGCTGTTTACAAACATCGCTCCAGCGCAATTTGAAGAGATGGGTGATTTGCTGGGTATGCCCTCAATAGATCCAGGCAAACTAGATGACCCTAGTGATGACAAGACCATCATGGTTCCACCTGACTGGACACCACAGAAAGTAGAAGAAAAAAGGTTAGATGATACGGGGAAAAATGGACCGGGTATATTTTTGATAGATGACGTGAACCGGGCTGATATAAGAATCATAAACGGCATCATGCAATTGTTACAGGACTTTGAAATGGCATCCTGGAAAATGCCTGAAGGCTGGCATATGGTATTGACTGCAAATCCACCCGGTGAAGACTATATTGTAAGAGAATTCGATGACGCTATGATGACCAGGATGATGCATATTGAAATGAGATATGATGAAAATGTCTGGGCCAGATGGGCAGAGGGCCAAGGTATTGATCCAAGAGGAATCAGTTTTGTTCTGGCTTATCCTGAATTGATGACTGGGAAAAGAACGACACCTCGGACATTGGTCCAATTTTTTGAAGCCATAGAAAATATTGGTGATCTGAAGGATCCTGAAAATTCAGAATTAGTGAACATAATTGGCAGATCCTGCCTCGAGGCTGAGACTGTAGCTGAATTTATCCAATTCGTGAGAAATAACTGGTCCATGATAATCCAACCCGAGGAAATCCTGAATTCAAAGAAATTTAAAGAAATTGAAAAAAGATTTGACAAGCTTATCTTACCCAAGAAGAAAAAAGAAGTCAAGAGGGTGGATATCGCGAATATAATAACTCAGAGACTGGTAAACCGCGTATATGTAACTGAAGAAGTCATAAACAAAAAACAGAGAGACAACATAGTCTCTTATTTGAAAATTAAGTCAATGCCATTGGATATGAGAGTCGCTGCTGGAAGAGATCTTTACAATTTTGCCCTTAGGAAAACGAATAAGGAAACAAGCGACGCGAAAAAGAAGAATAAGAAATCCATGACTACTGTATTCGAGGATCCTGAACTGGCAAAGAACATCATACAGAGGATGTAATGGCTCGTGAGATTATAATCGAATTTGATAACCAAATTTCAAAATTTAGTTTTAGTAAGATCTCTAGAGAAAAACTATACGGCTGGAAAAAAACGTCTGTAGTTGACAGGAATTCTCAACCTTGTATATTAGGAAGTATACCTTTGCAGGGGGATGTTATAATCCCAAAGGGCGGAATATCAGCGCATTACGTAACTGATGATTACAAAATAATCCCGAAAAATGAATTAGAAGTGTTTGGAAACGATGGTGAGAAACTAGAACGAAAACCATCCACACTAGGTGTTCCACAAAAATCAAAGAAAGTTGATTCCCAGGCACTTTTAGATCACAGAATCACCAGCATCTATTCTCTAGAACCTACTGAATTTGATGATGCTACAATCAAAAGACTGGAAAATGGAGAAATAATCTCCGCACCATTCAACTACACTGCTTCCTTCAATGAAACTTCGATATTCCTACTGAAAACCGAAAAAGGAATTTTTGGTTTGGTAGGCGAAACTGCAAATCTGGAATACTGTTCGCATGAGGTCTCATTGGATAATGAAGACTATGAAGAAACTGAAGAAATTGAACTGGACTTTGGAATGTTATGAGATATATTCGTTTAATGGACAACCGAAATAGGGATGCAAAAGTCCAGATAGTAACGACAAAAAGACCAGGAAAAGCGGCCATTGGATCAAAAAAGAATTACAAAAGCCAGGAAGGTAAAGAAGTCAAGAATCGAAGGTTTATTTGTGCTACTGAGGAAAACAATCCAGAGAAACTTGTGTCAAAGCACGCTGATTCAAACACTTTAGCCAGAGAACTAATTGATTCGGATCAGGAAATTGACATAGAAACCGCAGGAAGAGCTATGGGTCAGTCAAACCAAGTCTGGATATCAAAGGATGGTGAGGTTATGTATTCTGCTAAAAGAATGGACTATATCTTCGATATGAATGGAGAAATCAAGGAAATTAAACAATCCTTGGATCAAGAAGCCACAGTTGGTGAGGACATTGCACTACCTTGGACTGGAAAATTGATTCCTATAGAAAAGATTATCAGAAAATATGTTCTAGCGTCAAAACTTCAGGTTAGACATATAGATGGATTAACCTTCGATTTTCTTTATGGAATGGCCAAAGAACTACATCAAAAAAAATCGATGATGCTGCTTGGTGGAGGGACTAGGGGAAAAGAACCCCTTATTCTTGTAAGAAATGGAGTTCCATTTAGAGGATTTCTGGAAGGCAGGGTAGAAGACGATACCTATCTGCTAATCATTCATTTATCAAACCTTGAAATTAAGCCCGTGGATTCAAGCGATTATCTATCTGAAGATAAAGATGAAACTAATTTGTCAAAGGCAATCGGCTGGGTTAGGAGAATTTTTGGAGGTAAATAGATGACTTTCTTTGCGAATTCTTCCTCAAAGTACGGAAACGGAACAAAGGCACCTTCTGGTTCACTAAAAGATAGCCAATTATCTAATCAGTTACAGCTATACAAGAGTAGAATCGCAGCAAGATACCGAATATTGAAGCCCAGCAGAATCGTAAAGGATATTCAGGAAAAAGTTTGGATCTCGGCCAAAATTGATGGGGAACTCTGGTTCCTCGTAAAAAAAGAAGGAAATGTAGCACTTTGTGCGTATAATGGAAGAGTTATCGAAAATATTGAAATCACAGATGAAGCAGAAGAGAAACTGAAGGACGTCGGAGATATAATCATACCGGGTGAACTATTCTCAGCAGAGATTGATTCAAAGAACACAAACGAGTTTGGGGGAAAAGAAAAGAGACCAAGAGTGCATAGTGTCTCTAAAGTTCTAGCCGATGGTAAGTTGAGTTGTCAACTGGGTTTCAAGGCTTTTGATATGATGAAATTTAAGGATGATGTGTATTCCAAGGTACCTTATGGCTCCAAACTGAAAACATTAGAGAAACTATTCAACAATGGAAAAAGGGTAACCATTCCACCAACCGTAAAAGGTGAAGGAGCCGAAGACGTTGCAAATTATTTCGATGAATGGGTAATGACCAAAAAAACTGAAGGATTAATCCTCCGAAACGAAAGCGAAATTATTCACAAACTGAAAACCCAGGTAACTGTTGATGCAGTCATAATTGGATTTGGTGAAAGGGCAAATTCGTATCCTGATCTTGGTCAAATGATTGTGGCATTAATGAGGAGTAATGGAATGTATCATATCTTGGGCACTGTGGGTGGCGGATTCAGTGATGATGATCGAAGAGACTGGTACGATAGACTAATCAAAATGGAGATTGAATCGGATTACAAACTTTCCAACAAACATGGCACCCTGTGTAGATTTGTTAGACCGGAAATCATAGTTGAAATAAAGTGTAGTGAAGTTGTAGCTGCAGACAGCAAGGATAATCCCAAGAGAAGAGCTGTACTGAGTTACCAGAACGGAAAATACACTGCCGCAGGACAGATGCCTCTGGTCAGTATGGTGCATCCGATTTTCCAAAGAGAAAGAGAAGACAAGACTCTCGATGAGGCGAATATTGGACTTAACCAGATTTACTCCATTGTTCCTTTTGAATCAAAAGATGAAAAACCAGACATCAAGAAACTGAAAAGGTCTGAAATAGTTCAAAGAGAGGTATACACCAAAACGACAGGTTTTGATCCTGAAGATGCAAAGAGCATTTCTGAAGTAGAAGAACCATTATTGTTGATAAAAACAATTGGCAATAACAGGTTAAAACATTTCAAAGAAGCGGGAATAACAAACTTGGATCAAATAAATGAGGAAAATAGAGAAAAACTGCTTGCTTTGCCAACATCATCCGAATTTTATGTTGAACTCTGGATCGAGCAAGCCAATAACCTAAATCAAGAAAATATCCGGTTTGCTGGAAATTTTACCAGAGATTCAGACGGTAAATTGAATAAGAATAAAATAAAGATATTTGATTTAGATTCGGTAGAAGCCGGCCTTTTGTATGTCAGGAAATACGTTTTGATTAAAACCAATAAAGAAAAACAGGATGAGAGATATCCACCTTTTGTTTTATTTTCTACGGATTTCTCACCAAACAGAGCCTTGCCCGTTAATACCAGTGTCCAAGTAGCTAATAACAAAGAAAATGCAGGGTTGCTTATAGAACAGTGGACTCAGAAGAACGTAAAGAAAGGATGGAAAACTGTTTAAAGGTCAAATTAATTATTTAATGATGACCTTCGAAGATAGAATTTGGGAATTTACAGATGAACTCTATGAGGAGCTTAGAGATATACTGAATGAATGTAATGATTTAGACAAAAAAATAGAAAGCGAAGACGAGTCTGATGAAGATTGGGAAGAACTTAGAGCTGAATTATGGGAGAAAAGAAGTACAATCTGCTACAAGATTGCAATTGCTGAAGAATGCTTAAAAATGTGGACTGATCAAAAGACGCTTTAGGCAGTAAGGCTCTCTTCGATAATCACTTTTTCACCGGGAAGATGCGTATATTTGCTTAGATCACGGGACGCACCATATCCTGCTATAACCCATATTATGTCCACTTTTGGTTCAGTTCGTGGTTTTGGAGCATGGCCATCGGTAAAATATATCAAACCATCAACTGGTGATTTCAACTTTATAGAAGCCTGCTCGACCCACACTTTACCCCTCAGTAGTCTCAACTTGTGGGATATTTCTTCTCCGTTTGCAAACTTTATTATTTCATTGAAATCAGTACCACCCCGGCCCATGATAGATACCTGCTCTTTAGTAGGATATGAATATATTCGCTGAATACACGTATCTGCTTCAACGATTGTTATGTCTACATCTCCTTTGGAAATATGATGTATTTCATTAAAGAAAAGTGGAACATCGGTTTCAGAACTTAGTGAACCTGAAGTATCAATCCCTATCAAAAGATTACATTTCTGTCGAACTTTCAGACCGGGATATTTAGGTTCCCAAACTGGAACGTGGTTGCCATCCTCATCTTTAACCAACTTTCCATCTTTCATCTGATACATTGGAGTACCATCTGGTGAAGTCGAAAGCCGTTTGTATCTTCGACTAGGGCGCTTAAAAGTATTTGAAATAAAGGTCTGTTGACTGGTTTCCGTGAAGAGACGTAATTTTCTTCGCCAGTTAACTTTTGACTTTCGGGATTCCATGAAGTTCTTGAGGTATTCTATTATTCCACCTGGAAGAGAGCCCCATGTGTTTGTTGATTCAGTGCGAGTTACGGCAGTTATAATCTGCTGATCAATCCAATTTTCCATAATCTCCCGCTTGGCATCCGGTAAATCTCTCATTTGCTCCCAGAAACCATGGTAGCCTCCCCGGGAACCAGGTTTGTCAGAAAGACTAGATTGCAGATTTTCCCAACTGCTAGGTGGTCCTCCTCCGCCTTCTCCCTCACCTTTGCCTTCGCCTTTGCCTTCGCCTTTCTCACTTTCTAAGTCATGCCCGCAATCTGGACAGGTACCGGCATCGCTGCCTGTCTCATCTTGGTCATGCCCAGATCCTGAACCTTCATCTGAGTCCGATTCCTCTTCTTTCTCCAGTTTGGAACCGCAAGTAGGGCACACATCATCTCCAGCCCCATCAGGATCTCCGATATCCGAATATATTGTATCAGGGAGTTTAATTCCAGCTTGATCCTTGTAAAAGTCAGCTAATTTATTATAGTAATAATCCAGATCCTGCTCTTTTTCCAGATTCAAATCCGAAAAAGTTGCCAGAGTTACACAGCCTTCTATAAGCCAGAGATCTTTGATGTATTGATTAACCACCAAATCTGCAGCAATGTTGAAAAGTTTTAGATTACGATATTTTTTCCGTGGGCCTTCTGTTTCATCGACTCTCGTTAAATGTTTGAAAACCAAATGAAGAATCTCATGTTTGATGCCTCCCATCCTTAGTTCTTCTGTGTTTAATTGATTAGACCAGAAATGTGGATTTACACCCAGAATAACTTTGTCGTCCTCAGTGGGTTTAACCCATAAAGTAGGCCCTTCTTCAGAAAAAATACGGTTAACGCCCAGTAAAAAATGGCCAAAGAAAGGATCCTCAAAAATAAGTGATATTCCGGCACTAGAAAATTCATCCGACAGTGCTCTCGAAGTAGAAGCCATCATCGCTAAGAAACAAAGATTGTATAAAAGTTTAATTTTTCTACATGCAAAGAAATATTAATCGCAAATAGTTTACTGGATTATGTCGTTGACCACACTTGAAGACTATGTAAGAAGAGAAATTTTTAAAAGTGATAAAGAATTATTTGATTTCTGTCCAGCCTGTGATGAAACGGGAAATACAATTGAGGCCCTTATGAGAGGGTTGTTTCAAGAAGCAAAGAAATTACAGAAGGAAAGGGACGAGATATTGAAGGTCAACCGATCTATGGCCAGGAGTATTGAAACACTCAAGAAAGCGGTCGAAAAAATAGGCTCTATTACCTGATCTCAATATTCCTTAATCAGACTTTGAATCTCTTTCTCACAGGCATCCAGTTTACTCTCGTCTGTTGATCTGATAACAATTGTGGCACCATATTTTCCATCTCGCGAAAAAGGATAACTTCCTATATCCAATCCTGCGAATCTATCCTGAATTACCGCTAATTTCTCGGCAAAGAAACTCTCACCCACGAAAATATCAAAAGAACGTGAATGGACTACTTCTCCTTTTTCAAGATAGTCATA
>NZSI01000009.1 GCA_002696685.1 Chloroflexota bacterium
AGGCCGCAGTAGCAGCCGCTCCTGATGAAGCAGGAATCGGTGCAGCAGCAAGTAAGATCAGCGAGATGGCATCGAACATCAAGGCATGGGCCAACGCCGCCAGCGCAACTGCAACCAATGACGTCGCTACAAATAGTTCCCTGGCAGTGCAGAAAATATTCGTTGATTCAGTTGTTAGTAATTTGAATGCCGCGAGAAACGGCCATGACTCCGACAATAGCGGAAGCATTGCTGATGTAGTGACTGACGTATCCGATCCTGATCTCCCAGTGGTTACATCTACTGGTGCTGGAGAGGGTGGCGGAGCTCAGGCATACACAGCTGCTCGAGACATGGCAAATTTCTCTCTTACAGCGAGTCCACTTCCTGCAGCTGAGGTAACTGAGGAAGTAGTGGAAGAACCTGAAGCTACAACACATATTCTTGATCTGGGACTTCCGAGTGTGGGCGAAAGAATTTTAGCCTCCTTCATGCAAATATCCATGCTAGTCGGATTGGGTTTTGTAGGAGTTGGTGGTCTTCTGCTTGCTAAGAGTAGACGACAATAGATGAGATGAATCTCTAGAAAGAGAATCACAGGTCTAAATAAAAGAGCCCTGCTTTCTTAGCAGGGCTCTTTTATTTAGGGGAATACATAATATATATGCAGGCCCCGATGAATATCCGCTATATGTACATCCTACTATTACTCAGTATATTCTCTGTGAGTTTCTCAAATGCTTGTTCCAAAAGTAAAGAAACCTTATCGATATCCACATCCACACCAACCCCCAGCCCCATCCATATCCTGGCAGACTCTACAAAGTCTATGTCGTCTCTCAAAAGTTATCAATTCAGCCTATCTCACCGGATGGGAAATGGATCGAAAATAGACCAGTCATTAACTTTAGTGAGTGCATTAGGGTCAGTAAGTCGGGGGAGCGGGATATCTCTAGAAAGTAACCTCCTCTTTGGCAACATTCCCGTGTCGGCTGGTATCGTCAAAACAAAAGATTCAACATATCTAAGAGATCCACTAACACAAAAATGGCAAGTCTGGCCTGAAGGATCCAATCCATTCGATTTCCTGGACCCCGACAAGATGATTACATCTATTCTTGACGGCCTGTCTGGACCTACCTTACTTTCCTCGAGAGATGGATTTTTCAAGATTTCAGGACAAATAGCTGCATCATCATTCGACTATATTTTCCAGGACACTCTAAATGAAGAAGCCAATTTAACGGTCTGGATCGACAGTAACTCACTCGTGATTACGAGAGCCGAAATAGTAGGAAGAATTAGTGAAATGGACCCGGATGAGATGATCAGAGTTTTAGAAATATCCAGATTCGATGAGGTTCTGGAAATAGCGACTCCGGAAATCAAATAACCTTTGAATCTGTCAACAAACATAAAAAAGCCTCACAAATGGGCCATGGTCGCGATAATAGCCGGCGTGTTTTTCGCGGCGGATGATCAAACTGTGGTCGTAACAATTATTCCCAGCATTATGAAAGACCTTAACGTTGGAGTGACAGAATTGAATCAAGTCTCGTGGACAATTACGGGATACCTACTTGGATATATTGCTGTTATGCCCATTATGGGTAGATTGTCCGACATGTTTGGCAGACGACATATATACGCCGTGGGAATGATAATTTTCATGCTCGGCTCAGTTGGAACCGCAATGACAGGGTCAATGTACTGGCTCACAGACTCCGAGACCCTGCGAAATTCATATTTTGGTACTTATTTAGATTCCATTGTTACCGCAACATCAACCGTAGAATGGGTAGTATCAACCAGAATCGTTCAGTCAGTCGGGGCAGGAGCTCTAATCCCCGTGTCGATAGCGATGGTTGCGGACATCTATCCAATTGGAAAAAGGGCTATGGCGATGGGGCTAATAGGTGCTGCGGCCGAGATGGGAGCAGTCATAGGACCAATTTGGGGAGGAATAGTGACTAAGGTACTGGACTGGCAATGGGTATTTTGGTTAAACGTGCCCGTTGCCATCGTGGTTTTGCTGGGAATATTCCTGTCATTTCCCAACAGCAAACGAGCTAAAGGAAATATAGATTACGTTGGGGCAACGATGATAGCAGGAGCCCTTTGTCTAATAACACTGGGATGTTCCTCTTTGGGGGAATCCAGTAGTTCGGTATATATTTACCTTACATTAGGGCTAGTTTGCCTAGGGTGCTACCCTTTCCTAGCAGCGCGAATATCAAATCCCATTATTCCCCTAAGTCTCTTTAGAAACATGGAATTTATTGCCTCCAACATCGTCAATATACTTTACGGTGCAGCCTTGATGATTGCGCTGGTAACGATTCCACTAATGGCAAATACCGTTTTAATGAAATCCCCGATGGAAGGGGGATTGATTCTTTCACGCCTGACTATAGCCATACCTGTTGGAGCAGTTCTTGGGGGTATATTAACCAAAAAACTTGACCGAAGAATCCCATCAATATCAGCTCTGGTTATGTGCGGTACCGCTCTTCTACTAATGCAATACTGGGACCAAAACATCAAAGACCCTCTGATGAGCATACATTTGATAATCGTTGGGTTAGGTTTTGGATTAATAATAGCTCCCGTTACTGTTACGGCTGTCAACTCTGGAAGAGAAGCTATGAGGGGAACAGCAGCGGGAATTATCACCACCTCCCGGTTTATTGGAATGACCTTCGGAATCTCAGCTATAGCCGCATGGGGGTCGGGACGTTTCCAAGATTTGCTTCTAGGGATAAGGGTTCCCGGTCCAAACGTAGGGGAAACAGCCACAGAAATGTCCACACGTTTGGATGAGTTTCAGACCACCTTAACAGGGATTGGAATTTCCATATTCAGTGACTTCTACCAAGCAGCCGGAATTATCTGCATATTGGCAATATTCCCATGCATTTTTATGAAGAAGGGGTCTGCTAGTTACTAAATCTACCCCCGTCAACATTTATTGCCTGACCCGTAATATTATGCGCCATATCTGATACTAGAAAAGCGCAAAGGTTGCCTATGTCTTCAGGAGTCTGTTCTCTCTTCATAGGAATAGTGTCCTGGACAACTTTTTCAAAAAAATCTCTGCCGGCTTGTTCACCCAGTGAAGTCTTCGAGCTAAGCGTTCTCCGTCTTGCAATAGCCTCCCACATTGGTGTCCACAATAAACCCGGGCAAATGGCATTTACGTTTATGCCAAATTCGGCCAACTGCAGGGCACTGGATTGAGTCCAACTTATAACAGCCGCTTTAGTGGTACTGTAATGAGGAAGATCTGGACTTCCTCGTCTGCCCGCTATTGAAGCAATATTAACGATTTTTCCATAATTCATGATTTTCATATGGGCAGAGACGGCCTGTGTAACTCGAACTATCCCCCTCACATTTACTGAATGTACTTGATCCCAGTCGTCATCGTTGGGAATCTCCCTTTCCCACCAATTGGGTGCCCCTACAATCCCAGCATTGTTAACTAGGATATCGATCTTGCCAAACGTTTCTAAGGCAAGCGAAACCATTTTTTCGACATCTCTTACGTCCGTCACATCCGCTTTACACGGAACATGGCTACCTTCGAGAGAATCAGATACCTTTTGCACGCCCTCAAAATTTCTGTCGACAAGTAGTATTGAAGCTCCAGCCAACGAAAGAACTTTCGCAATTCCCATTCCAATGCCGCTGGCCCCTCCCGTAACAATTACAGATCTTCCATGAAGTTCTATCATCAAGAAATCCCTATCCCTCTAGAAAATCAGCGTAAATATGGAATATATATAAACCGAAAATCCAAAGTGGCCATTTTAAGCACCATTTAACTAATTCAAAAACTCTCTCAACATTTTTTTGTCGGTACCAACAAAAAGCATCCCTCGGCCAGAAATTAACGGGCGCCGAATGAGTCTAGGTTCTTGAAGCATAAGATCAATAAGCTCATCATCCTTCAAGTCTTCCCGTTCAACACCAAGTTTTTTAAACGACGGACTCCTGAACGAAAAAAACTCTTCAGGGTTTCTAGATCCAATAATCTTAATTAGCTCATCCCGGGAGAACGTATCTTTGAAAAAGTCTCTCTCCAAGAGTTCGAAGCCGGCTTGTGAGAGCTCCACCCTCACTTTCTTGCATGTACTTCAACGTCCCCACGTGTAGTAAGCGATTTTTTCAACTTCCATCATTCTGCAACCCTAATCATATTCCCAACCCCAGCCACAACATCCAAATCCTTTATGTCACTAAGAGCCAATTGAACCGATCTTTCAGTCGCTCTATGAGTCATTATAACCAGTTCAGCAGTACCCTGTTTTGGATCAAACCCTTTCTGTATAAAAGAAGAAATACTTATCCTATTATCTGCAAGCGCAGACCCAATTTGTGCCAAAACACCAGGTTCGTCTTTAGCTTCTAATCGAAAATAGTACTTAGTCTGGAGATCAGAAATAGATTGCACCTTTATTGACTCAGACAATCTCACAGGATCTAGATACGGAGCGTTGCCAGCAACATTCCGACCAATATTTATAATATCGGCCACAATAGCACTTGAAGTAGGCATCGACCCGGCGCCTGGGCCGTGGAAGAGTACCCGTCCGGTAAGATCCGTCTCAATTTCTATGGCGTTCAAAACCCCATCCACTTTGGCAAGCATCTGATCTTTTTCTATTAAAGCCGGGTGAACTCTCGCTTGAACCTCACCATTGGTTCGTGAAGATATAGCTAACAACTTTATCGCATACCCTAGTTCGTCAGCATATTGGAAATCTTTGCTATTTAACTTAGTGATGCCTTCGCAGAAAACATCAGAATCTTTTACCTGAGCACGAAATCCAAGTGTAGACAAGATAGCAAGTTTGTATGCGGCATCAATTCCTTCTACATCATTTGTAGGGTCTGGTTCTGCGTATCCAAGGTCTTGAGCATCTTTTAGCACGGTGTCGTAGTCAATCTGTTCCAAAGACATCCTTGTGAGGATGTAATTGGTCGTACCGTTGATAATCGCCTTGATACTAATAACCTCGTTTGCTACCAGGTCCCGCATCAGCGGCGATACCACGGGAGTGCCTCCCGCAACACTAGCCTCGAATAGTACCCTAACACCCTTTTCCCGAGCGGCTGCAAATATATCTGGCCCATGCTTTGCCATAACTTCTTTGTTGGCTGTAACAACATGTTTCCCAGATTCAAGAGCTGACAATATGAATTCAAGGGCAGGATGTTCCCCACCCATAACTTCCACCACAATATCTACGTCACTTCTTTCAAGTATTTCATCAAAGTTATCTGAAAATAAATTCTTTGAAATATCAAACGATCGTGGTTTTGACTTGTCTCTGACCAATACTAATTTAAGATCAACATCTGCCCCAATCTGACTCGAAAGCGAGTCAGATTTTTGGGAAAGGGCTCTGGCCACGCCAGATCCGACCACTCCCATCCCTAATATGGCTATCCCGACGGACTTAGTCACGGTATATCTTAAAAACCACCCAAAATTTGTTGGAAGGGATCCGGAGTAGGTTCTGGAGTATCGATACTTATCTTCATCTGCTCAAATATCCAGTCGTATATATCTGAGTTAAACACTGCATATACATCATGAGCCTTCCGCTGTTTATTGACCCATTCGACAAGTGCTTTATTCTTGAGCTCATCTCTGACGCTTGGGGATAATTCCTTTCCTTTCTGCTTATCACTGATCATGAAGAAATAAATTTGATTCTTATTATCCACATTAGGAACAGGGTCGCTTATTTCACCAGGTTCTAAGTCAAAGAAGGAATATTCATAGTCAGGGATCACACCTCTTGCTATCCAACCTATCTCACCACCCCGACGAACAGTTTCAGGAAGATCCTCAGAGAATTCCCTTACTATTTCAAAGTATGCAGCCTGGTAACTGGGAGGGTCGTTAGCGCCTCTTATCGCATCATCAAATTTAATGTTCATAATGTCAATTTCACCACTTGTTGACATCACAAGCCGAAATAAATGAACCTGCTCAGCAACGAATGGAACTGCGTCTCCAACCGACGTACGAACCTTCTCCCGAATCATACTCTTTCTTACGAGCTCTCTATGAGTGGGTTCGTCTATTTGTACAATATTTAAATATGCCGAATATCTTTCCTTCGTCTCGCGACTTATTTGGTCTTCATTCTTTCCAAGAGCTTCTTGTTCGCTCGGCCTCATCATGGCATCAACTCTATTGTCAATTTCATCCTCAGACACTGTTATCCCCATTGATGGCGCGCTCTGTTTGATAATCTCATTCTCAACTACGGTTTGAAGAGATTCAAAAATGTTGGTGCTGGAATCGATGGATCCGCCTGCAAACTCTGCTCCTCTCTGCTTTATTCTGACCAACTCCACTAAGTCACCACGGGTATATTGCACGTCATTAACCCTAACGACGAGTTCTCTTGGAGGAAGAACAAATACAATAATATAGCCAACGGCAAAAACCGCCAATATCAAAAAAATGGCAACACCAACTGATCCCATCGCCAGTCTCTGTCTTCTTCGGAGACGGGGTTGCCTCATAGCCTGATGACGCCTATCCAGATGGTTTGTACTGGATTGGCGACGTTCAGAAACTTTTCTTGTTGGATTAGAATCCGCCAATAAACTAACCGTGAAACCTAAATTTAGCTAACTCTTCGTCATTATGTAAAAAAGGACCCAAAAAAAACAGACAACCAACTGTCTGCAGCAACTACTTTAATTTAGCCTAATCCCGATTACGGGGCCTAAAATTGATAGCAAAAGATCCTTTATGAGAGGATGTAAACGGCAAGAGAGCCAACTCACGCGCTTTTTTCACAGCTCTCGCAAGGCCCCGTTGGTGCCTAGAGCACACCCCTGTTTTTCTCCTTGCTTCTATCATGAAACGGTCTGAAAGAAATCGCTTCAGCCTGTCTGTTTCTTTATAATCAATATCTTCAATTTTATCCACACAAAATTGGCATACTTTTCGCCTCGAAAAAAACTTCGGTCGGGGCCTTCTCTGCTGAGGTCTTGCCGACTGACTCCTATCTGTTGTCATTATTCCCCCCATGGGTGCAATTTATTAGATTGTTTTATTTTTATGTATTAATTGATTATATGTAGGGAACATTCTAGTCGTCAGAGAGACACCAGCCATGCCATAGTTTCGCTCCGACAGATGTGAGACTACAAAACCCTACCAAGGCAAGTCATCAAATTCTTCTCCATCCTGACCCGAAACTTGCGAAGCCTGACCGGACTCTTGGCTTTGGCTTTGGCTGGAATATGTTTCATTCGTACTGTTGGTTGGACCAGAATTTCTACTATCCAAGAATCTCACTTCAGTTGCACGAATATCTAGAGAAGCCCGTGGATCTCCGTCATTGGAAAGATAGGCTCCACTAG
>NZSI01000010.1 GCA_002696685.1 Chloroflexota bacterium
ACAATTGGAATATTTCCAACCTTGGTGTATTTCCCGGCTAACCGTTGCCCCGCCTATATGGTCATTCTTTTCAAGGACTACTACATCGAGTCCTGATTTGGCGAGAAAAGCAGCATTAGTGAGGCCATTATGACCTGCTCCTATTACAACTGCATCGTAGGTCTTCATAAGGGAAGCCGAGCTAGGCTATCAATCTGCTCAAAGGCAATTACCTGGTCCAAGCTCAGAATTTCTAAGGCAATAACTAAACTAGCGAACGCTAATTGTTAAAGTTATACCTAAAGTTCACTCCGATGGTTCTCGGCCAATTAGACGATAGCCTCTGTTGTGCCCAGCGATTGTTGTAAAACAATTCTGCTTCTTCATCAAACAGATTGTCTATATACAAGCTTAAGGTCCAATCGGCTGTTTCCAATCCTGCTTGTACATCAACTACGCTCCAACTATCTTGAGCCATAACTGGAAACGCGAAACTCGATGATTCGATACCGGCCAGAGAATTTACAGACTCTCCTGTGTAGCTATAACTAGCCAGAATATAAGGGTTAGCACCGAAGAGCGTCTCCGAAAAACTGTACGTGGCATGCAGACTACCCTTTAGATCTGGCACTATTGGCAGCTCAGTACCTCCTATGACTGGTATTGCCCCAGCCGTTCCCGCAAATAGGGTTTGCGTGGAAGGAATTTCACCATCATTAATGCCAAGCGTTAGGTCAAATTTCCAATTGTCTGAAGGTGCCCAATTAAGCCAGGCTTCGGCACCGTCTATCTCAGCCTCGGGAAAATTTACAATGCCCAGCGTGTACAGCAACGGCTGAGGATCTTCGGCTTGAACCTGGATGTTATCCCAGGTCATACGATAGAAAGCGAAATTAAGACGAAGTTGGTCATCAAACCACTGGGTTTTGGCACCAATTTCCACATTTTCAATCGTATCAGACTCATATTCAAAGAGCGTTCCGGCAGGATCTTCGAATAGATTACTTGGTGGACCGTAAACCGACTGAGGCCGAGCGGAATTTGCGCCGCCCCGACGAAATCCTTCGGAGTAAGTCGCGAATAATAATTGTTCTCCAGCGCGATAACTCAAGTTAACTTTGGGCACGAATCCCGATTCATCGGATTTGCCCAAATCTCCGGGTGCATAGCAATAGTCCACTGCACAATCAGGAACGCCACCATTTAATCCGATCATCGAACCGTTGACCACAACATAATCATTCTCAACGTTATAGTAGCGCCCACCGGCTGTGATGCTAAAGTTTTCCGTGAGATCGACACTCACCTCGCCAAAAATTGCGCTCTGATCCAGGTCGCTATCATAAGTGCCTGAGTACCAGTTATTCGAGTTAGTTTTACTGATTCCGAAGGCATAGTATCCAGCGTAATTTATATACGCAAAAGCACCAGTGTCTGAGAAGCCATCTACATTGGCAATAAAAATTTCATCCACTTCTCGATGGCTGTAAAATCCTCCGACTATTGCCGACCAGCGTCCGTCTGTCGGTGTGGCGTAACGAGCTTCCAGGCTCCAAGAGGTAGTTTCGCGCGCATCATAGTCATTCGATCTGGGATCACCACCAAAGTCATAGATCATCATGCTGGCGTAGTAAGGACTGGATCGGAAATAGTCGCCTAGCTGCTGGAAATTTTGCAGATATGCCGTACTGTCAGCGAAATAAGAGCTATCTCTATCAAAATAAGAGGCATTCAAAACAAAATTACCAACATCAAGATCACCTTCGAGTGTCAAAGCGGTCTGATACCACTCATCCTCCCACGAATCTTCAGTAAATCTGGCTTGCTCTCTGGAATCAAATGTAGGGAAAGTACCAGTATCGGCGTACAGTCCTTTGTTTAGGGATGAATCGCCAAACCCGTCCAATTCATAATATTGGTAGATACCTGATAGATCCAGAGTCCATTGGTCATTAATCCCATAGCGAAACCCAACTCGCCCGCCATACCAAGTGGAGGAATTAACATCGTCGTCAACTTGATTTGCATTATTAAAGGTTTGCCCCGGAGACGGTGAAAGAATATTGTCAACGAACCCTGCTTCATCTGCGCGAAACCCCACCATTCGAAGTGCCGCTCTATTGTCCAGCAATGGAATATTCACCATGGCACTGGTATCAGTACTGTTTCCACCATCAGTTAACGAAGAGCCGGTAAAATCCACCCAGCCATCTGACGCCGTCGTATCAGGTTTGTTGGTGATAATACGCAAGGTGCCACATTGAGATGCATCCCCAAATAGGGTTCCTTGAGGACCTGCGAGCGCTTCGACCCGCTGAATATCGATTAAACGGGGGTCGGGGTTATAGCCAGCAGACGTAATGGGCTGCTCGTCTAAATAAACAGAAGTTGTTGCAGAATCACTAAATGATAAGCCTTGGGCCGCACATCCCCGCATAATCACCGAATTAGCTCCAGGTTGGCGCTCACTTAAGGAAATATTTGGAATTTGACCCACATAGTCAGAGAAGTTCTTCAGGCGTAATAATGTTAAATCTTCATTGGTTATTGCTGTTACCGAGAGAGGAGTATCCTGAAGATTAAGCTCACGTTTTGTGGAGGTGATAATTATCTCTTCGAGACGATTCTCTTGCGCTTGCGCTGCCGTAGCACTTGTTAACGCGGCCGAAATCGCAATACAGAGCGAGCGTTTGCGATAAAGGGAATTCAACTCATTTTCGGTGGGCATAGCGCTCTCCTGAACTTTTTGACGCCTTTGATGATCCTGATCTTCAACCTATCGGAATGTGGCTCTGCCTATAGGCTAGCAATCAGATGCAATGTACTCGAAATCTTGCCAAATTGCGATATTTAAGACTGAATCTAAGCGCAGATATTTTGTACACTACGCAGAATTTACTATGTTGAACAGATTTGATGACAACATTAATTGCAACATCGGTGGTTCGCGGTAGCATTCAGGGCGAAAGCCACGGGGGAGTATATTTGCTGGACATAACAAATCAGCGATCACGCCAGGTTGTCGATTGGAATACCATGGATATTGAATGGCAAGGACGGGGATGGGATCGGGGGCTCCGCGGGATTGCCTTTGATGATGATAGAATATTCATCGCAGCTAGCGATGAGCTGTTCGAATATGACCCTCAGTTTACGCTCATTGCCTCCTATAAAAACCCCTATTTGAAACATTGTCACGAAATCTATCGTTACAAACGAAGATTATTTCTGACGTCTACCGGGTTCGATGCCATTCTAGGATTCGACCTCGATAAAAATCGTTTCAGCTGGGGTTTAAGCATTTCAAAAGATTTAGAAGGCTTGCGCGGACAGCCTTTTCATCCCGAGAAAGATGTAGGCCCGCCTGCAAAAAATATCTTTCACCTCAACAGCGTATTTTGTAACAGCTCCTCAATGTACTTTAGCGGACTTCATAGTGGAGGTTTATTCGCTTATTCAGGCCGCCATATTAAATTAACTGCTTCTCTCCCCGAAGGAACGCACAATGCCCGTCCTCATAAAAATGGAATTCTTTATAACGACACCGGAAATAACACTGTACGATTTATTTCACGAGACGGAGACCAGAGAACCTTCGCTGTCCCTCAATTTGATTCTGAGCTACTGACCAATACTGACCAAGATGATTCTAAAACAGCTCGTCAAGCGTTCGGGCGGGGTTTATGCAGTATTTCTGATGATCTCATTGCTGCTGGCTCGTCGCCCTCGACCGTTAGTCTGCATCGCTTCGATTCACCGGATTCAGCTGTATACTTAAATTTGACCATGGACATCAGAAATGCGATTCATGGACTCGAAGTATGGCCATTTGATCCACTTAAAGCTTAACTAAATTTCAAGAGTCCCGATTTATGTGTTCGTATTGTTTATACCGCGAAAGTATCGGTTCCAGAATTTCAGTCAACTCCCCTAGCTTATCTTCGTAATTACGCCAAAAATGTACAGATTTTCTATACACTGGTTGACGTACCTGCTCTGAACTTGCGGTTCTCACTGGCCTGTCAGTTTTGTAAAAATTAAGACAGGAATCCTCCCAAGGAAGTTCGCAATATTTGAGTAGATCGCGGACCTGTTGTTCAAAATCCGTTACCATCGCCTCATATTGCACCGTATGCACGCGCCCAGGAAGCACCTCATTCCAATGATCCATCATCCTCTGATATTGAAGATAATATTCGCCTATATCTGTCAGGTCATAAACAAAAGTTTGTCCCTTTGCAAATAACTGCCTGTAACAACTGAGAGTTGAATCTAGAGGATAGCGGCGCACGTCTATTATCTTGGCGTTAGGCAAAATGGAATTGATTAATCCAATGGAAGGGAAATTGTTCGGATTTTTGTCGATGAATATTGGCCGATCTGTCTCCCTGTGAAATTTTGCGCGGTCTAAATAATTTTGACCTAACGCTTGAAGATGTGTCGTCTCCAACTCCCGCATCGCCTGAGGATAATTCACTCCATCCGCTCTATTCCGATTTAGGGAAGTGGCGACTCTTCCTAAATACGGCAGCTCTGCAGTCCCTTCAACCATGCTATGGCTCGCTAGTATTTGCTCAACTAGCGTGGACCCCGACCTAGGCAACCCAACAACAAAAATGGGAGATGAATCTTGATTCCCTTCTTCTTTGCTGTTTTGTATAAACTCCTTACTAAAAACTTGAATCAGGCCGTCGTTGGTTACTTCTGTTTGCACCGGATCATAGTGCTCAAGGCTACGCTGAATCTTATTGCCTTTTTCATAATAATCCCAGGCTTCTCCAAACTTGCCTTCATCTTCCTTGGCTTTGGCCAAGGCAAAGAGAAAATTTACTCGTGACTGGTCACTAAGATCATCGCTATTGCCTATGGTAGCTTCCATTATTTCAATGTCTTTTCCAGACAATTTATACGTTTTTAAATTTGCTAAGCTCCAATACACTTCCCCATTATCCGGTTTCAATCGAATGCAATCCCGATATGCGTCAATGGCTTCTTGCTGTTGCCCGAGAGTCTTCAGTGTGTGCCCGAGCCCCAATAGAGCGCTTGGATGTTTAGGTTGAAGTTTAAGGGTGTGCCTGTACGCTTTTAAAGCACTGGTTGTTTTGCCAGACAAGGACAGAATTGATCCAAGCAAGAAGTGAGGTTTTGGGCTTTTAGGCTGCAGAGCCGCTGTTTTCGCGAAACATTCAATTGCTTCACTGTAGCGATGCTGTTCCTGTAGAAGCATTCCCAGGTCCAAATGAGCGAGAGCGAAGTCTGGTGCTAGAGATATCGTTCGTCGGAATAGTGACTCTGCCTCTTCAGTAAATGACTGGCTAGCAGCAATGCCTGCAAGCATTCGCATAGCATCCACATTTTTAGGATTCTCGCGCAATAGCTCACGATATAATTTTTCTGCTTCTTTATGCCGCCCGGCTTTATGATGTTCTGCTGCAAGTGCCAGTTTCTTCCTCTCAGGATCCAATGCAAAAGATTTTTCAAATGCGTCATCAGACTCACTGCCTTTCCCGATATTTGCGTAAGCACGTCCGAGAGTAAAATATGTTTTTACTGATTTAGGATCCAGACGCGCAGCTTTCTCCAGTATTTCTACAGCTTCTTCTGATCTTCCCGTCTCCAAAAGCAGGAACCCTAAGTCTTCATGTGGCTTAGCGAAAGTTGGTGCAAGCTCTATCGAGCGCCGCAAATATTTTTCAGCTTCTTCTGGTTCCCGTGTTTTTAACAACACGGCTCCCAACAAAGCTGTTAGAGAAACATCCCCTGGATTTGCGGCAATCGCTTTACGACAAACCTCTGTTGCTGCCGACAGACTACCTCCATTGATTAGATTAATAGCTTCATTAAAAAGCGCTTTTGAATCTAAAGATTTATTATTTTCCATTTAGTGTACTGTCTTAACCTTCGTTTTGACTTGCAGAGCGCCCTTACTTTTATTCTGCTGAAATCATTGTAATTATTCACCCGTACTGGCTTCCAGCGGTCATCCCTCGGGTTCTTATCGGTGGTGCGTAACCACTTATTGTGAGTCCAGCAAATGAAAAATTGCAAGCGTCACTGATAGCGAAATCGAAACAATACTATCTCTATATTTTTTCAATCAACAACCTTAGAAATCAAACTCGAAGAATGTAGAAAATGTTATATCGGTGCTATGTTAGTCATTTCCCGATTTAACACTGATAGAAGTTTTAATAGTCCTGATATGTTGACACACTTTGTTAAATAACAATTCGCCAGCACTTGGTAGTAAGTGAATAACCTCATCAACAAATCTAGATCATTAGAGGCCAAATGAGCACCGGTAAAAAAAAAGCATTGGGATTTTGGTCTGCGACATCAATGGTCGCAGGAAATATGATTGGTTCAGGAATCTTTTTATTGCCAGCCGCACTGGCAACGTTCGGCGGGATCAGCATAATTGGCTGGATTTTTTCAGCGGTCGGTTCAATTTTTTTGGCACTCGTTTTTGCAGGACTCGCTCGTCAAATACGCGGGTCCGGAGGCCCTTATTTATATACTCAAGCTGGATTTGGCGACGCTCCCGGTTTTTTAGTAGCTTGGGGCTACTGGATTTCTATCATTGCAACTAATGCCGCAATAGCTATTGCTTTAGTCAGTTATTTGTCAGCATTCTGGCCTACGATTGCCAGCCAAAATATCTTAAGTACAGTGGTTACTCTAGTATTTGTCTGGTCGTTAGTAATTGTTAATGTCCGCGGAGTAAGATTAGCAGGCCGTGTGCAATTGGGAACGACTATTTTAAAGATACTGCCATTAATTGCTGTAGGTGCATTTGGCCTATTTTCTCTGGATCCCTCTAATTTCCAACCTTTTAATCTAAGCAATCAATCAAATTTCTCTGCCTTGACAGCGACAGCTTCTCTTACTATGTGGGCATTTTTAGGCATGGAAAGTGCGAACATACCAGCTGCCGAAGTAGAAAACGCAACAAGCACTGTTCCGCGAGCTGCTGTTGCTGGCACATGCATTGCCGCTTTAGTTTATATACCCGGTACAGTGGCGGTTATGGGACTAATTAGCCCTGATCAGCTAGCACAATCAAATGCCCCTTTTGCAGAGGCTGCTGCAAGTTTGTGGGGCCCCTGGGGGTACAATCTAATTGGTATGGGCGCCATAGTGAGTTGTTTCGGCGCTTTGAATGGATGGACTCTCTGTTTAGGGCAGATTCCTATGGCTGCCGCAAAAGACAAGCTCTTTCCCCGTGTGTTCGCCAAACAATCAAAATTTGGCACACCAGCCAAAGGGCTCATTATTTCATCTATATTGGTTAGTTTTCTTGTGTTAATGAACGCAAGTGAAAGTCTTGTTAACCAATTTACTTTTGTAATTCTGCTGGCTACTTTGGCCGCCTTACTACCTTATTTGCTCTGTGCACTGGCCCGTATTTTCATAGCAATTAGATTACACCAATCGTTATCAATCTCTGAAATTTCTGTTTGTATCTTAGCTGCAATTTTCTCAACATGGGCTATTACCGGTACCGGGTTAGAAACCATATTCTGGGGCTCAATATTGTTTATTACCGGGTTACCAATTTATTTCTGGATAATAAGACGATCCCGAGATTCTTAATAATGCTAACTCGATTAACCTCTAAATGAGGGGGGACAAAGCGTGACTCCAAACTGTCAATCTGACGTCGGCAAAATTGAGACATTATTGCTTAAACGCGCGGAGGACGCCTTTGTGGACCAATCCTTCATTGACAAACAATGGCAGAAGCTTGGGTTTACTTCGAAGCCCGATTTCAACACTGCGGTTGCCGAATACCATGGTTTCGTGGAAATCATAAACCAATTTGGAATAGAAATAATATTCGCGCCTTTTGATAAGTCCACAGGCCTCGATTCAATCTATGTTCGCGATTCATCCATCGTTTGTACCAAAGGCATCATTTTATGCAACATGGGAAAGAGGGCTCGCGCTTTCGAACCCGCTGCATGCCTGCCAGTATTCAAATCGTTGGAATTACCCGTTGTTGGATCGATAACGGGCGAAGCAAAGGTAGAGGGAGGAGACATAGTTTGGCTAAATGATCGAACACTCGCCGTCGCAGAAGGTTATCGAACTAATGCACAAGGTATAGAGCAATTGAGAGAATTACTAGGGGACTGCATTGATAACCTGATCGTTGTGCCTTCACCTCATTGGAATGGCCCAGACGATGTCTTCCATCTTATGTCTACGTACAGCCCGATAGATACCGACCTATCCCTAGTTTACTCTCCTCTATTAACTGTTCCCTTCAGAAATCTTTTGCTTGAAATGGGGAAAAAGCTAATAGACGTGCCACCTGAAGAATTTCAGAGCATGGGTTGCAATGTATTGACTATCAGCCCAAGACAATGTGTTATGTTAGAGGGTAACCCGGTAACACGCCGGAGACTTGAACAAGCTGGAGTCGAAGTCCAATCTTATAAAGGCACAGAAATAAGTACTAAAGGTTGCGGCGGGCCAACGTGCCTTACCAGACCCCTTGTTCGATCAAAGTTAGTCTGATCAACTTTCTAATTATTTATAGACCCTTTCCTTCACCTAAAATTAGATTAGATCCGCGTTACTCTATCACTCCACACGCAATTCTAGCTCCCCCTCCCCCCAGAGGTGCCGGATCATCAGAGTGATTGTCCCCTCCGGCATGTATCATGATTGCACGACCGGACAGATCCTCCAATTTTAAGCGAGGAGCTAAAACAGGTAGCGAAGCCATTCCGTCGGCATCAACATTTAGTGTAGGTAAATCTCCTAAATGATTATCATTCGTCCATGGATATCCATGTTGGCCTGCTTGTGAAGGATCAAAATGTCCTCCCGCTGCGCCACCTAACACCGTTTGTCCATTTCGTTCAACTGCCTCACAAGAAGGAGTTGTGTGTATATGAAATCCATGCGCACCCTGAGGCAGTCCTTCCAAATCAGGTGTAAAGACAACTCCATATTCGCTCTGCGATATTTCTATAGTACCTACTGAATTACCACTTTCTAAGTCTGCCATATTTACACTTTCTGCTGCGTAGGTCGTGGCAGTTAAACCTAAGGCAATAATTGCTACTTTAAACATTTTCATTTTTAGGTTCCTTTAGTTCTTTTAGCGATTCTATCAATTCTTTTTTTGCCAGTACGAATATTAACTATTTTCTTGAAATTCAACAGAAATTTCTAATTCAATATCATCTCCGACCATAGGCCGGAATCGACCTAGGC